>DATHPV010000282.1:0-6465 GCA_035483495.1 Puia sp. | reverse complement strand
AGAGAAAAACCATAATCGAATATTGCTTTTGGCTTGCAGTGATCCTGCATCGATTGCAAAGGACGCCAAAATCAAAAATGACGTTTGCATTTATTACTAAAATCCAATAAGTAATTTCTGGACGGCTGTATAAAACCATGGTCCTGTGATACCCCAGAGTGTTTTTACAACTCACTGCTAAAGGCGGCTCAAATAACCCATATTTGTGTCTAAATACAGATAATATGAACCCCGAAGGACCGCTTTTTCATAAACCGAATTCAATTGTCGCAACTAAAAATATCCTGTATGCAACGGTATTTCTGGATATTATCAGTTCACTTGTTGGAGAATTCAGTGCAGGAATGCACAATTATTCCAGCGTCAGGGGAATTGCATCAACCATCGTCGCCCTGGCACTTTTGGTGATTATCATTCGCCAGATAGGTTTAGGACATAAATGGGCCAGAACCCTGTTCCTGATTCTTTTTATCCTGGGAATACTGGCTACGCCTTTCCTTATTTCTATCCTGTTTAAAGCGAGTATCGTACTTGGGTTTTTATTTATTCTCCAGCTCCTCCTGCAAATGCTCGCTCTTTATTTTTTGTTCAGCAAAACAAGCAGCAAATGGTTCAACAGTTTTAAAGACGGCGGTGCCGCGATTTCATAAAATAAACTAAATTTAAAAATTATTGTTTTGGGATTGATTGCAAAAAATTAAATAAATCAATAATGAAATCCACGAAAATTGCTTACTGGATATTTACAGGTTTATTGGTAGTACTCATGTTATTGTCTGCTATCTCCAGCTTTAAGGAAACCCCTGAAGGAATTGAAATGATGAAACATATCGGTTTCTTCTATGGCATTCTCCGATTATTAAGCATCGCTAAAATTCTGGGCGTTATTGCCATTCTGTTACCTGGCTTTCCTCGATTAAAAGAATGGGCTTATGCCGGATTTACATTCGACCTGATTGGGGCCGTTTATGCCGGATTGTATGCCGGTGATCCACTTGTTCAATGGTTGCCAGTATTCCTGGGACTTGTATTCGTATTTGGTTCCTATATTTTTTATCACAAGAGACTGAGGGAAACTCTGATAGCAAAACGACACTGATCAATACGATCGGCTTTTTTATTACGCAATGGACAATATCACGTTGCAAAAAAAAGATACCCTTTAATTAAATGAATGTCTGAATTCCAGCGGGGAAAGACTGGTTTTTGTTTTGAATAATTTGCTGAAAGACTGCGGATGTTCAAATCCCAGTTCGTATGCGATTTCGCTCACCGATAAATCGGTGGTAGACAATTTTTCTTTTGCTTTTTCAATCAGCTTATCATGAATGTGCTGCTGGGTGCTCTGCCCCGTTAATACTTTCAGCAGATCACTCAGATAATTCGGAGAAACGTTTAAAGCTCCGGCAATAAACTGAACAGTGGGCAGCCCTTTTTGTAATAACTTATCGCTGCCGAAATATTCGTCGAGAATTTCCTCCAGCCGGTTCAGTATTTTATGATTCGTTATTTTCCTCGTTATAAACTGACGATGAAAAAATCGTTCAGAATATGTGAGTAATAATTCAATCTGCGCAATGATCAGGTCCTGACTGAATTTGTCAATATTCGAATGATACTCCTGTTTTATATTTTGCAGAAGACCTATAATGATGGTTTCCTCCTTATCTGAAAGAAATAACGCTTCATTTACAGAATAATTAAAAAACTCATATTTCCTGATGGTCTTTGCCAAGGAGGTATTCCATAAAAAATCTGGATGAACCAGTAACATCCATCCCGTATGTTTCAAGCTTACGCCCTTCTCGATTTCAATTCCAAAAACCTGACCCGGTGACATAAAAAACAGGATGCCCTCATCAAAATCATACTGCTGCTGGCCGTATTTCATCTTGGCATTGAAATCCCTCTTCAGCGAAATGGAATAAAAATCAAAAATCAGGCTGATCGACTCACTGTACGGAAGTTTTTTGATAGACTCAAAATTAATCACGGATACCAGCGGATGTTCCGGTTTGGGCAATCCCATGAGCTGGTGATATTCGCTGATCGATTTGATACGAATGGGTTGAACTGCCATTTTGCAAAATTACGTAGTGATTATTTGAAAGCGTTTGCAAATTCCTTCGCAAAATCTTTCAGTTTTACTTTCCCAAGAACTTTTGGCGGATGGAGATAATAATCCTCCGTTAACGAACCGTTCTGCTGAGCACTGTACATCTCCACCATGCCTGCGGCGATCTTTGGATTCATACCAGCTGCAATTAATCCGGCTTTTGCCTGTTCGTCGGGAATAACGAACCATTTCAAATCAGGTTTGCCAATAGCCTCCCCTAATATGCGGGCGGTTTCATTGCCTGTTAGCAGATCACTCGCCACATAAATTACTTTTCTTCCAGAGAGTGGTGTAACGACTTCTTCTGCAATCGCGGAAGCGATATCAACGGGGGAAACCCAGATCAGCATTTTGTCTCCGCCAAAATTGGACGCGATCAAACCATCCCTCTTAATCAGAGGCACAAAACTGTAGAGATTATAATAGAAACCCACAGGCCGCATAAATGTGATGCCAACACCCGGCAGCTTATCGAGTATGTCTTCTACAGCGCGATGGAATAAAATCAGTCCTGATCCCTTCTCCATATGTGCCCCAATACTGCTCAGATGAACCACACGTTTGACTCCTGCTTTCTGAATGGCCTGCGAAAAATTATTGGCCAGTTTTTTACAATGAGCCATGATGTCGAAATCAGAATTGAAATAATTACCCGGTGGAATCATTGTGTATACCGCATCCGCACCCTTAAATGTAAATGTAAGAAAATCGGCGTCCTCTACCTGGCCGATGGCCGCTTTAGCGCCCAGCGCTTCGATATCTTTTTGCCGTTCAGCTTTGCTGCTGATAACGATAACGTTATGTCCTTTCTGCACCAGCTCCTTTGTTAGCGGCAAACTGATATGCCCCAATGAACCTGTTAAAACTATTTTCATAATTGTGATATTTGATATCACAAAGGTTCGTCAGTGCGGTGAAAGGAATGTAGCCGAATCTACGTTTGTTGTAGTTGAAAAGCGGGGAAAGAGAAAAACAATAATTACAAACGAATTTGTCTTAAAAAGAACCTATTCATTTATTTAAATATCCTATTAGATAATTTAAAAACAATTCCAAATAATATTAGGCCACAGATAGTATCAAACAGGTAAATAATTATTTTTCCATATTTCAAATTTTCCTGAGAATTTTCGGGGAATATTAATAACGTAATTGAATATCCAATCATATTAAATATTCCTGGTCTAATAGCAATAAGCATAAAATCCTGCTATTAAACTCACTATCAGCTGAATTTGAAACTATTCGAAAAATTGGATACTTTCGTTATATGCATTTATCCACAAACGACAGGCTTTTACTTCAAGATTTCTTTGCAGGGCTGCCTGTTAAAAAAGCGTTCGTGTTTGGATCATATGCCCGCAATTCTGCTATAAATAAAAATAGTGATTTGGATATTCTGGTGGAATTGGATCACAGCACACCGATTGGAATGAAGTTTTTTTCTTACCAGTCTGAATTGGAACAATTAATGAAAAGAAAAGTTGATTTGGTAAGCAGCGAAGGACTTTCAAAACATGTGCAGCCTCATATCGACATGGAAAAGATCTTGATATATGAAAGGTCAGGAAGCCGATAGGCCACGCGTAAGACATATTTTAGATTCCATCTCAGTAGTCGAATCTTATCTTAAAGATGTTACCATAAACGATTTTTTGTCAAATTCAGAAAAACGATTTCAACAATAAAGCAAATTGAGATCGTTGGTGAAGCCTGCAATAGGCTTTCGGAGGAATTTAAGATTGCTAATCCAGAAATTGCCTGGAAACAGATTCGCGGGTTTAGGAACATCTCCATTCATGAATATTTTGGTTTGAATTTTCGAATTGTATGGGAAATTGCTACAAATGATTTACCCACATTAAAAAGGCAGTTTTCCGGAGCAAAACTCTGAATGTTGAAAATTAAGATTCAAAAACCAAAGTATGTTCCATTATTTTGCTCATTAATTTTGATATTTATAATTGTCAAAGGTGGATTTTCTCATCGAATACTATGGACCTACTCTAAAAATAGGTTAATTATAAACCGCGTAAATAATCTGAGAAGGCTGAAATAATTTATCTTTTGTGGGCAGCAGGGTCTGTCGTTGTGGTATCGAAAATTCAAGACACATGCCGGTTACCAGGAGACTGCCCTTTGGCATAGGCAGATTCTGAACAATGACCTGGCTATCAACTTTATTTTTATCCATCGCATAACTAATTTTATTTGTCGCACCGCCAATTTCTACCTTATTTTTTATATCGATTACAACAGAAGCTATTTTGCAAACGATATTAGTTGTCCTGGCAGGTGCAATGAATGAAGTTTTTGGAACAAATGACGGTATCGTAATTTGTAATTGCCCGGATACTGCACTACTCACTTCGAGCTTTGCCTTCCACCTGGATGGCATTTGCGGATTCTCAGTTGAAAAATTAAAACCTTCCAAATGAGGCTGGGTCACATTTGAAGCGGGTTGATTCCTGGCAACCTGTAGCCATTCAAATATTTCCCGGACCAGGTCCGTTTGCATCTTGTTGTCAGAGGGGTTAAAAATCACTGTATCCAGACTTTGACGAATTAGCCTTCCAATAGTCGATGCCATTCCAAACTCGGAAGACTTGGCTTTCGTAGCTTTTGTTTGTTTATATTTTCGGGGAGCTAATCTGGAATAATATTTGTCACCCACCCTGTAGTGGATCATATTTCCGATCCTGCCGACATATCCCGCCTGTGTTGCCATCTTTTTAATTTTTATTGAAAATATACATTAAAGTTCCCTCCTTCGAGAATCGTTCGTACTTTTTTTAACCTTAGTCCGGGGTAAGTCCGACATAACGCCGGACTTACCCCGGACTATACAAATATAAGGTACAAAGCGATATCGAATGAATTCTTAAACAATATTTGTTTGTTGAAGTCTCAATAGTTAATCAATTCGTCTCAATTTCTTGTCTCAGGCTCTCAATCACAAGGCTCAAGCTGCCAGGTTGTACTAAATTCAAATATTTTTAGTCCGTGTTTGTTGTCGATGAATCTGGCAAGAAAAGATTATAATACACCCGTAATCGAAACGAATTGAAAAATTTCATTTTAACTATAGTAATCATTTTATTGTCTTCTCCCGAAATGAAGGCACAAATGAAGAATCGGTTGTCAAATAAAAACGCGAGCAGGGAAGCCGTTGCATTATATTCTTATATCAACGATATGTTTGGAAAAAAAACACTGTCGGGCCAGATGTTCTCAGGATGGGGCTTTGATGAGATCAGATATGTCCATGAGGTTACAGGCAAATATCCAGCTATCAAAGGATTTGACTTTATTCAAGCATCCCTAAATGATTCCGTTGTTAATGGCGCTACGCAGTGGTGGAGAGAAGGTGGCATTGCAACCATCATGTGGCATTGGGGTGCGCCTGGAATCGGTGAAGGATATCCCAACAGTAAAAAAGAAATAGATATTAAGAAATGTTTCGAAAAAGGCACGGTGGAATACGATTCTTTCTGGACAGAAATCAAAGTGAAAGCTGACCTTCTGGAGAGACTGCAAAAAGCAAATATTCCTGTATTATGGCGTCCTTTTCATGAACTGAACGGCAATTGGTTCTGGTGGGGAAAACAGGGTCCGGATAATTTCAAGCGCCTTTGGATTACCATGTATGATTATTTTACCAAAGAAAGAAAGTTGAATAATCTGATTTGGGTTTTGTGTTATACCGCGCAGGCTGAAAGTGCCTGGTACCCCGGTGATCAATACGTGGATATAGCAGGCGCAGACACTTACGTAAAAACAAACGATCCGGAAATTGTGATGTATAATAAGGTGAAAGATATTGTGGGTACGCGGATTCCAATCACCTTCCATGAGTGTGGTATTCCACCCGATCCTGATCGATGTCTAAAAGAACATACTATGTGGTCGTGGTGGATGGAATGGCACACGAATTTTTTGCAGGGTGTGGATAAAGAATACCTGAAATATGTTTACAATCACCAACTGATTATCACAAAAGATGAAGTGCCGGACATCATGAAAAAATATAAATAAACCTGAGAATACGTTCGCATGTTCATTGGAATTCAGAATTGAAGGAAACTTAAGTACCAACACTTAAATTTATAAATCTCACATCCGATAAATATGCACTACAATTCCTCCCGGAAAAGTTTTTACATCCACGAGCTTCAGGTCGGCAGGCTCAGTCAAACCGTCAAAAATCGGAAGCCCTTTACCCAAAATCACGGGATGAGTATATAAATGGTATTCATCTACAAGCCCCGTGGCAATGAGGCTTCGCACAAATCCGGCACCCGCAATCGCCATGATGGGTTTACCTGATTCGGATTTGAGTTCTTTAATTC
>DATHPV010000281.1:0-8921 GCA_035483495.1 Puia sp. | reverse complement strand
AAATTAAAGATTCGCTTGATCTAGGCGTTTATGAGATGCGCCTTGGACGAATTCTCCGGGATATTGGCGATACAGCGAGAAGTACCGTCTATTTCAATCTGGCGTTGCAGGAGTTTAGAAAACAGCGTGATGATTATACGTCGCTGGACGTAGAATTGAATTTAAACAGAATGATCTATGCTGACAAAGGCAAAAACCTGGAGGCGCTGAACAACTTATTGAGGTTAAATGAGGAATATAGTTCTGTGTTTCAGGGGAACTATTATTTAAATGTTTTTATCGCTACTGAAATCGCCGGAGAATATGCTATTTTGAAAAATTATCCAAAAGCTGAGAAATATTTCCTGGAGGCGATTGAAAATACCAGAAGGAACCAGGTGGTGGAAAATAACCGCGCACCCCTTTACAATGATTTAGGCGCTCTTTATCTTCAGGAAGGAAAACTGGACAAGGCTTCGGAATATTTGAATAAGTCATTGGTATTTGCCAGTCAGTCAAATTCATTGCCCATGATCAGCTATATAGAAAACAAATTATTTCTGATCGATTCTATTAAAGGAAATTACCTGAGCGCTTTGCAGCATTTCAGCCGGCATAAGGACATGGAGGATTCCATGTTTAATCAGGCTAAAAGTAAACAGGAAGCTGAGCTGAATATAAAATATGAAACCCTTCAAAGACAGAAAGAGAATCAGATTTTAAATGAAAGGAATAAACTGCAGGAAAAAGACATCAACGAGTCGAAATTTGAACGCAAAGCAATGATTGCGGGGGGCTGCATGCTGATGCTGATTCTGTTTTTTGTTTTTAACCAATATCGGATTAAGAACAAAGCGAATATGGGATTGCAGGAAAAGCAAATTGTAATCAATGAGAAAAATCTGGCGCTGGAAAAAATGGTAACTGAAGAGCAGATATTGCTGAAGGATAAGGACCAGCTGCTGGAGGAAAAAGAATGGCTGATGAAAGAGATTCATCACCGGGTGAAAAACAATCTTCAGATCGTGATGAGTCTTTTAAATTCACAGACGGCTTACCTTTCAGATGCTACCGCGCTGGAAGCCATAAAAGAAAGTCACTCGAGAGTTCATGCAATTTCTCTCATCCACCAGCAACTTTATCAGACAGACAATCTTTCCATGACCAATATGGAAAGGTATATTAACGAGCTGTCGGAATATCTTGCTGATAACCTGGATACGAAACACAGGATCAATATCCGGACATTTGCCGAACCCATTGAACTGGATGTGGCGCAGGTAGTCCCTCTCGGGCTTATCATCAATGAGGCCGTGACGAATGCGATTAAATATGCTTTTCCCGGTGGACAAATGGGCCGGATTGATATATATTTCAAAAGAAATTTGTCGGGGATGATCACGTTGAAAATTCATGACAACGGTACGGGACTGCGTCAGGGATTTGATTGGAAACAATCACAATCTTTGGGCATCAGCCTGATGCGTGGATTATGTAAACAGGTGGATGGGCGTTTTGAAATGACTAACAATAACGGCGTGTTGGTTCATATCGAGTTCTTGCCGGCAAACGAAACATTAAAAGTAATCGCTGTTTAGATCCTCATAGTGAAATATGCTTACAAAGATCCTGATAGTAGAAGATGAATTTGTAGTTGCCAACGACCTTCGCATGATCCTGACAAAATCAGGGTATGAAGTATGTGGTATTGCAGATTCGGTGGATGAAGCGGAGGAATTAATTCAACAACACCAGCCCGCTGTAGTGCTATTGGATATACATTTAAAAGGAGCAAGGACGGGAATTGATCTTGCAGGCATACTAACCGAGAAAAACATTGCATTCGTTTACCTGTCGGCCAATAGCAACAAAGCCATACTGGAAGCGGCGAAAGCAACGCAGCCTTACGGATTTTTGGTGAAACCTTTTCGCGAGAAAGATATACTGGTCACACTTGACATAGCGCGTTACCGACAGGTGCATAGTCTGGAAGCGAAACTGCGCAGAGAACAGGAACTCAGCCAGTCGCTGGTCCGTATTCTGGATGGAGATCTTTCCTGGGAAGAGCGCCTGCTGAAAGTTGCTGGAGCGATGCAGCCGTTCATTCCTTTTGATTTTATTATTCTCGGGCTTAAGAAACTGGACGAAGATCCGCCCAGGGTTTGCAGTTTTTTCAGAACAGGATTTGATTCCTATCAAACATTTCGTCTTTCAGATTTTCTTTCCATACTGAATATAACTGCGGTCGAATTTGCCGACATGCGGGAAAAAGCCGTTGCTGATGGCGCGAAAATATATAACGGAAAAGATTTTGAAGAACTCTGTGTACAGGTTCCTTTGAAAAGAAAGCTCGCGAAAAAATTTGATCTGAACAGCAATCTGACAATCGCGTTAAATATGACACGCGAGGGCTTATTTCTTTTTTCATTTCACAGCAGATCGGAGAACGGATATCTTCCCGAACATCTTCAGCTTCTGAAAAGATTACAACCTACGTTGGAAATAACCATCGACAGACTGCTTGCTTTTGATGAGATCCGGAAATTAGGTAAGCAGTTGAATCCACCAAAAACGTCTACTGCCGGTGTTCAAAAAGCAGGCGAGGCATTTACTAACATCATAGGAAACAACCACCTGCTGCTGAATATATTTGATAAAGTAATGCAGGTAGCAATGCTCGACACCTCCGTTCTTTTATTGGGAGAAAGCGGTACTGGAAAGGAACGGTTTGCACAATCCATTCATGAGCTATCAGGGCGAAGGAAAAAAGCATTTGTAAAAGTAAACTGCGCAGCACTTCCTGCCAACCTGATCGAGAGCGAATTGTTTGGCCACGAGAAAGGTGCTTTCACCGGAGCCACTGACCGGCGGATTGGAAAATTCGAACACGCTGGTGGGGGAACCATATTTCTGGATGAAATAGGGGACATGCCAATGGATCTCCAGGTAAAATTATTACGTGTATTGCAGGAAAAGGAAATTGAACGGGTGGGCGGTTCACAAACCATACCGGTCGATGTTCGTATAGTCGCCGCGACGAATCGAAATCTGGAAACTGAAATTGCCAATGGTAAATTTCGAATTGATCTCTATTACAGGCTGAATGTATTTCCGCTTACACTGCCTCCTTTGAGGAATCGAAAAGATGATATCCCTATACTTGCCCAATTTTTTGCCGGGAAATTTTCAAAGAAGACCGGCAAGCCGTTCCATGGGATCGCGAGTTTTGCTATGACTGAAATGGAAGAATACGACTGGCCCGGCAATATCAGGGAACTGGAAAATGTGATCGAACAGGCTTTTGTATTAAATGATGGAGAGAGCCCGCTTCAATTGGGCAGGGTATTAAAAAATTCCAATACGGAAAAAGCTGTTTCTGCAACCAGTTTGGCCCCGGCGAAAACACTTCAGGAAATAAAGGAAAAACAAATGATTTCTGAAAGGGATCATATACTATCTATACTCAGATCTACTAACGGTCGCATCAGGGGATCCGGCGGAGCTGCCGAAAAACTCCAGTTAAAACCAACCACATTGGAATCCCGGATGGAAAAGCTCGGTATCAAACGTAGTTTCGGAATGAATGACTCCGAATAGATACAGGTTGCTCCTCCATTTTTTTCGTAGATGCCGTAAATAACTCCGATAATTTCGGAGATTTTATTCCGACGTCGGATTCGAACGGGCTATTTGCCCCTGAAAAATTATTATTCCGGTCTGGCATGCTAATGGGAAGAATCACCGGAGATCTTTCCCATCACTAAATTTAAAATCATTTTATGAACCCACAGGAACTGCTCAGTCCGGTCAAAACAAAAAAGAAATCTGATTTTGAAATTCAGACCATCGATTCAATGGAAGGGTCGTGGATTGAGACAAAAACGGGGGTGCATATCAATTCTTACTATGAAATTATCTGGATTACCAGTGGGTCCGCAAATCTTCAAATTGATTTTAATAATAACGTCATCAACAATAACCATCTTTATTTTATTCGTCCCGGTCAGGCTCACTGGTTTGTTCCGGGAGAAAATCTGAAAGGATATGTGATTCAGTTTCATGAATCTTTTTTTGATCTGGACGATCAGCAGACTGATCCTACTCACTATCGTTTTTTATTTCAATTGTTCGGTCAGTCAAAGGCAATTGATACCAGCGGTCTGACGGGTGAATTGCAGGAAACGATGGAAAGAATGCTTTGTGAGTTCAACAGTAGTTTTAGTTTCAGAATGGATATATTAAAAAGGTATTTTAAAATATTCCTGATCTACCTCACGCGTCATCTGGAAGAGAGTTTCACGGAAGTGAAACAAACCCGGAATCTCGAGCTGGTGAATCAGTTTATGTACCTGGTTGATAAAAAATTCAAATCTCAAAAAATGGTAGTTGAATATGCCGGCGAATTATCAGTTTCACCAAATTATCTGAACGAGATAACAAAAAAGCTGACAGGCTTTTCGGCGGGTCATCATATCAGGCGTCGTGTGATTCTGGAAGCCAAAAGACTGGGTCGTTATTCAGATCATTGTATGAAAGAAATTGCCTATCATCTGGGATTTTCCGACAGTGCGCATTTCAGTAAGTTTTTTAAAACGGTGTCCGGTACAAATTTCACGGAATTTAAAAATCAGAAAGTTGTATTCTCCCTGGCTGAATAATAAAGTTTCGATACCGCCCCTATTTTTCACTTAACATTACAATGCGGATCCAGAAAAACCACATTCCAAATGTGCCGGCCAGCGTCTATTTATTTAATTTTTGCGAACCGTTGCTGAATAAAAAGAGCAAAAAAATAAAAGGCCCGATATTATTCAAGCCTTTATTATTCTCACACTCTCACACTCTCACACTTGCTTCTACTGCCTTTCTTTTACTGAAATCGGATACGCTTTGCTACGAAAGTTTAGCATCGGATCTGCCGTTTCAATACCATCGGGAATATTATTGGGACTAAAAGACAGTGCTTTGTCTTCATCCACAGTATTGGCTGCGAGTGTCTTGATATCAATGTAGCCCAACAATAGTTTTTCCCTTCCGGCGGGATATGCAATGGAAGGATTTTCTATATTGTCACCATCCTGAGCAATTTCAGCATACATTTTAAAACGTATAGACTTCGATGCAACACGTTCTTTAATTTCGGTTTGCAGGTATTGGGGACCAGCCTGGTTAAACTGATCCGGTGTTAATAAACGTTCACCATCTTCCGGAACGAATTGGTACCGGATAAAATGAGATTTTCCGTTTTTGTTCGTGAATTTAAATGAGTTCACACCAAAATAAGTGATGGTTGCGTAACTGGCCGGTAATTTCTGAGTAGTCAGAAACGTTTTTGCGATGGGGTGGGTGGAAAGAAAACTATCAATCGCATTTGGTTTGGGTGCATCTGGACCACTTGCACCGATGGCTAAAAGTAATTCGCGGAACTGATCCGTGTTTTCTGTTGGAAAACCGTTGAAGCTATGTCCGACGATATCAGTAGTCTGACCATCGGGCATTATAAATTTTATAGCGAAGCCCCGTGGGTTTGCACCGCCTACATTATCGGGAATGTCAGGTATACCTGTAAAATCGGAAAACCGGACTACTATTTTAGTTTTTGTTTTTTGCAGATGCATGGCTTTTGTCAGGCTGGCTGCATTTGCATCGGGTGTGAATTCTCCCTCTAAGATGATGCCTTTAGCATGAACGGCTCTGGCCTGATGGGTACCGAAGGCTGTGTGTAATGCATCTACCAGCTGGGCCGGTGTAGAATTCTGCGATTGGGTTTGTGCCTGAATATGCAATGAACCGGAGGCGATTGCAATTGACATCAGGGATAATCTTGGAAAGATAAAATTGTTCATGTCCTGAAAATTTATGGATGATTGTAATAGGTGTAACGAGATCCTGCAAAGTTTCATCCTGATTATCATCCGTTCAATATCCAGGGTATCGATTCGGATGTATGATTCATCATGTAGTTTTTTTTTTTAATAAGGTCATACGTTGCAAAAAAAACAAACTATGTTCCAGACATTGAAAACCTTTATCCGGCCATTGATCAGCAAACTTCATTAGGACATCTTTGAGGCTATAATTAAATGAAATAAAAAAAATTAATTGTCATGAAAAAATTAATGATCAGTTCGATGTTAGCTGTGTTCGTGCTGTTTTGTATGGCCGGGTGTACAAAGGGAAGCGATCCAAATGCGGTAAAAACATTTGTGCTTGTACATGGTGCCTGGCAGGCGCCCTATGTATGGGATGTGGTAAAATCTCAACTGGAATCCAGGGGTCAGAAAGTAATTGTTGTTGAATTACCCGCTCATGGTGATGATATGACTTCTCCGGCAGCGGTTTCCATCGATATATACCGGGATAAAGTAATTGCTGCCATTCAAAACATAAATGGTAAAGTGATCCTGGTAGGTCACAGTATGGGAGGCGTGGTAGTGACAGCTGTTGCGGAAAAAATACCTTCGAGAATTGAAAAGCTCGTTTATATCGGTGCATTTCTGCCGGCGAATGGTCAGTCCCTCATGGACCTCGCTTTAACAGATGCTCAATCATTACTGGGACCCAACCTGATTCCTTCCAAAGATCAGCTGACGCTGGATGTAAATCATGATAAGATCATAGATATATTCTGTCAGGATGCATCTGCTGATTTACAAAAAGAAGTATTGGCGAAATTCAGGGTTGAGCCGGCCATTCCATTTGGGAATAAAGTAACGCTCACAGATGCTAACTTTGGATCGGTAATGAAATATTATATACATACAGCACAGGATCATGCGGTAGGTATAGATTTGCAAAACCGCATGGTAACCGCTGCGCATATTACAAAAACCTATTCACTCGATACGGGACATTCACCGTTTCTGTCAAAACCTGAACAGGTGACCGCTGTCTTATTGACAATATCGAATGATTAAAAATTTCAGTCTATGCAGTCAAGATTAAAAATGGGAAAAGTTCAACCGGATGCGTACAAAGCCATGAGTGCGCTGGACAAGTATATTAGTGAGTCTGCAATCGACAAGTTACAAAGGGAAATGATCAAGATCAGAGCTTCCCAAATAAACGGTTGTGCATATTGTGTGAACAGTCATACGAAATCTGCCAGAGCGCTTGGTGAAACTGAACAGCGCATTTATCTGATGAGTGTCTGGAGAGAATCCGGAGACATATTTAGTGAAGAAGAAAAACTGCTGCTTGAAATGACGGAAGAGATTACACTGATTCATAAAGCCGGGTTAAGTAACCGGCTTTATGAAAAGGCCATTGAATTATTTGGTGAAGAAAAAACTGCGCAGATTATTATGGCAATTATTACGATAAATGCCTGGAACCGGATCGGTGTTTCTTTAAATATGGCACCTGAAAAATAAATTTTTCATTTCATCATAATCTGGATCTTTACTAACTTCTCTTTTTAAACATTTTAAAAAATGGAATTAGGCGTAGACAGTTTTGCGGCACAGCTGGATGAAAATAAAAAAGACAACAGTGACGATGCGTTATCTCTTTTACTGGACAGGATTGAATGGGCCGACAAAATGGGCCTGGATGTATTCGGCATCGGTGAACACCATCGCAAAGATTTTCTGGATTCAGCACCCACATTAATTCTCGCGGCAGCAGCAGCGAGAACAAAAAAAATAAAACTAACCAGTGCCGTTACGGTGCTTAGTGCCGCGGATCCGGTGCGGGTATTTCAAAATTTCGCCACGTTGGATATATTATCCAAAGGCAGAGCGGAAATAGTTGCAGGGCGTGGTTCTTTCGTGGAAGCCTATCCGCTTTTCGGACTTAACCTGAATGATTACGATGATCTCTATGAAGAAAAACTGGAACTGCTGCTTAAAATCCGGGACAATGAATTTGTTACCTGGTCAGGGAAGTTCCGGCCGGCATTAAAAAATCAGGCCGTTTATCCAAGACCAATACAAAAAACATTACCTATCTGGCGAGGCGTAGGTGGTACTCCGGAATCTTTTGTAAAAGCCGGATTGATGGGTCTGCCATTAATGGTAGCTATTATCGGAGGTGAAACACATCGTTTCGGTCCATTGGTTGATTTATACCGTAAGGCGGGAAAGCAGGCAGGTTATAAACCAGAACAACTTATTGTGGGCATGCATGCTTTTGGATATGTTGCTGAAACCACAGAGCAGGCCATGGAAGAAATGTACGAGGGTTACCGGGTTGCTATGTCTGGTGCCATCGCCAGGGAAAGAGGCATGCCACCTGTAACCAGAGCACGATTTGACGCGCAGGCAGGTCCGCTTGGTGCTTTTCTGGTGGGTAGTCCGGAACTGGTTGCTGAAAAAATAAAACGACACAGTGATGCACTTGGCGGACTCAGCAGGATTACTTTTCAAATGGACACGGCTAACCTTTCGCATGAACGGTTAATGAATTCTATCCGACTAATTGGTACGAGGGTGAAACAATTAATCTGATTCTGGCAGTCCTATAAACTAATGAATGATCCTTCGAAGAAGAAATAAAGTTCAACTCCAAAAAAAGTATGATTAAGGGTGAATGATAGCTGGTTTCATCAGTTGGCAGCTACGGTAATATATCCGTCTTTCTTAAATATTTTGATCAGCATATCTGCAATAACCTGGTAACCCTTATCAGAGGGATGCAGTCCGTCGTAAGTATATCCGATGGCTTCAACGGGATATGGGTACTCGTCTATCCCCGGATGGAAAGGTTTTCCGATCCAGTCGGGATATTTAATGTTTTGATACTGACCGGAAACGGAATCCTTCAGCCTTTTAAATTTCACAGCATTTTTTATCGTCATGTCACTTTGATAGTAAAGATCAATCGTACTATAGTGTTCATAATTTCCAATCAGTTTTACAAGATCTGCAAATTGTGAGAGCGTCTGATTATACCTTGGCTGATAAGAACCATATGCATTATTATTTGCGTTGAACAAATAAACA
>DATHPV010000280.1:0-2307 GCA_035483495.1 Puia sp. | reverse complement strand
GAGCTGACTGCAAAGCGGGATCATCTCATCATAAAGATTTTCCAGCACCTGTTGCAGGCCGTGGAATTCTTCAAAACTGTCCTGGGCCCAACCCACGCCCGGTAGGGCAACAAATACAATGAAACAAAAAATGATTTTGATTTTATTTTTCATACTTCACTATTCAATCTTCACAAAAATCAATATCAGTATAAACCTCTCACAGAATTCAAATCAGCTTCCTGTTTTGATAAGTCAGCTGACAACCCCGCCGTCTTGCTATTAAACGCTCTCAAAAAACTCAATTGTTCGTGAGTATCGGAATAAATCCCATCAATGGCATGCAATCTTTCCGCATCGCTCATACGCAATGTACCGGCTGTCATTATATTCAATAAATTGGTTAAATTTTTTTCACTACCTGCAATCAGGTTATTATAAACATTTGACAAATAGATGAGCTTATCAGGAGTAAAATGTTTATCCTGCTTAAATATATTATAAGCCGTTTTATATTCAGACACAATACTTGCCTGGTCATTAATGATATCAATTACCCGCTCATATTTCTGTACTGCCGGACTGACCGCCAGCAGGCCATCCAGGAAGGCCTTATGCAAACTAAAATTTCCCTCTGAAATACTTTTGATGGCATTATAACCGGTGGTCAGGATTTCATAACCTTTATAAAGATCACTCAGAATATTTTTTAGCTGCAATAGTTTTTCAATATCCAGTACGAGTCTTTCCAGTTCATAGGCCTGGGCTTTTGATTTTACTGGTATAAATACTGAACCGAGTAACAGGACAAGACAAATCCATATTTTCTTCATTCCAGTATTTTTAATAATTCAAGTTCATTTGCCTTTCCCGTTCTTAATAAACAAACCTGGTTTGTTTGCGTACAAAAGTTTTGTGAAAACGCATATTTATCTTCCATATCATTATAAATCACATCAATTCGTTTGATCCGCTCGTCATCAGTCATTTCAAAAGTTCCATCTTTCAATACAGCAATCAGACTATTCAGTGTTTTGGTGGATTCATCAGACAAATTGGAATAAACAGATTGCACATATTGTATTTCCGAATTGGTGAGTTTACCTGAACTATTTATTTTTTGGATAAGTGATTTAAATGCTGAAATGATAGACAGCTGATCAGAAATAAGGACTGCAATTTTTGAATATTTCGCAACAGACGGATTCACCGACTCAAGCGAACTGAAAAAGAGTGAATGGAGATTGAATTCTGCTTTTTTTATTTCACCAATGGTTGTCAGTCCTTCCTGTGCAATCTTATATCCTTTCTCCAGATCGACGATATAGATTTCAAGCTTGGCAATTTGTTTCAGCATGGCCTGGATATCGGATTGTGCCTTAGCTGAGCCAAGAAATCCAAAAATTGCAAACAAACAACACAAGCATGTTTTCATAATGCCTAATTTTAATAGCTCATTAAATTCGCCACGTCTTCCTTCCCGCTTTTTTAAAAGCGGGCTGGGAAGCGGGGTCACTCCAGCCCGTACATTTCTTTCATTGCATCAATATTCCCCTCAGCAACTCCTCTTTGTAAACTCAGCTGTATATTCTGGTTATTAAAACGCTTCAGGTCGTCATAATTTTTTTGCATGCCGCTGGATGCACTATTAATGATATTTATTCTTTGGGCATCGGTCATGGAAGTCGTCAGTGAGTTAACGACCATGAGTGCCTGATCCAGATTTTTTAAACTCTGGTCAAGGATGCCGGAATAGACATTGGCCATATAATCCAGCTCGGTGACAGAAAAATGTTTATCCTTTTTAAACAAAGCGTAGGCTGCCTGATATTGCGATACGATTCTGGCCTGCATCTCTACCAGACTTTTTATTTTGTCATAACCTGAAATGATATCCTTGACAGTTTCCAGTTCTTTGTAATAGTCGGAATAGAGATCTCGGATCTTGGTGACCCAGTCGGTAATATCATCCAGATCCAGTTTGGTCACGACATTCTCCAGCTCCTTTTGCGCGTTTTGAAGGACAATGGTTTCATTTTGTATCTGCTGAACGACAAGGTCTGCGGCATTAATGGCAGCCTTGATAATTTCAAGGA
This sequence comes from Puia sp., assembly GCA_035483495.1. Classification (GTDB taxonomy): domain Bacteria; phylum Bacteroidota; class Bacteroidia; order Chitinophagales; family Chitinophagaceae; genus Puia. The sequence goes on along the minus strand of DATHPV010000280.1, from coordinate 232 downwards.
TGACAACCTGCGCATTCGCTGCACGAACAGATCCTATCATTAAAAAACATATCAAAACAATTTTCTTCATAATTAATTATTTGGAATTTCTGAGTTCTTCAGCCAGCGCCTTAATCCCCTTCTCTATACCGCCAAACCGCGTTGCATATTCCTGGACTTTCATTTTCTCGGTTTCTTCGGTTGTATATGCCAGGTATTCTTCCAAAGACACTTCGGTTCTGTATACCCTGGA
>DATHPV010000279.1:0-3406 GCA_035483495.1 Puia sp. | reverse complement strand
AATAAGGCTTTTAATAAATATGTAAAAGATATTACCTGGGTATATCAGGGCGATACAAGTAAAGTAAACCCTGCTTTATATACGGCCGCACCTTCAGATACGAAAGTACCCGCGAGCAAAGTAAAGAATGATACCAAAAATTAGTTAGTGCTGAACGAGGTCCCTGAAAGCAGTATCGATCGTAGGATAGATAAACTGAAAACCCAGTTGTTTTAGTTTGTTTGAACTCACGTTGCTGCTTTTCAGGACTTCTTCGCTTCGGGCACCCAGTTTAAGCCTAAGTAAAAAATCCGGAATTGGAATAGGTATAAAAAAACTTCCCTTCATTTTTTTTGCCAGTTCGAGGGTAAATGTTCTGTTATTTACAGGATTGGGAGCAACTGCATTATAAATTCCCGACCACGATGTATTTGTCATGGCTTCCATATAAATCCGGCAAATATCATCAATATGAATCCAACTTATCAACTGTTTCCCGTTCCCCAAAATACCGGCAATTCCATATCTTATGGGTTTTGCAAATTCCGGGAATGCGCCACCACTATTACTAAGAACAATACCTGTGCGAAGAATTACGAGTCTTTTTCCCAGTTCGGTGACCGGTGCAATAGAGTTTTCCCATACTCTGCAGGTTTCGCCCAAAAAACCCGGATCAGATGATTCAGTTTCTACTGATGCAACGGGAGGGTTCTGTTTATACCATCCTATCGCAGATGCACTTACTACTGCCTGAACTTCATTGGAAATATTTTTCAGCCCGTTAATTATAAGTGCACTGCTTTTTGTACGACTTTCTACGATTTCTTTTTTTCTTTTCTCAGTCCACGGTTTATCTGCAACGCCGGCACCAGCCAGATGTATTATATATTTCGCTTTATGGAAAGCATCCTCATTTACTGATTGTTCATTCAAATTCCAGGAGGCATAGGTGATGCCACGGGTAGGTTTATTATACAATCTGGGATTTCTTGATAAAATAATTACTTCAAATCCACGGGCTACCAGAAATGCCGAAAGAGCAGTTCCAATAAGCCCCGAACCGCCAGTAATGATCACATTATCCATTTGAAGTTTTTAAAATAAAAAAATCCCTCCCGCGAAAAACGGGAAGGGATTAAACAACTAAAAACAAACTATATGCAAATTCCTAGTCCGGTTTTTTACCATCGAGAAAACTGTTGATGGTACTGATCTCTCCCTGATTATTCTTTTCTGCTTTGACTTCATACTGACTATAAAAACTCTCTACACTGGTAACCGTATTGTAAAGTTCCAGATTTCGGCGGATGTAGGCCGGCACAGTTTCAAACTCATTATTCGGATCCGCAGCGTTTAAGTTGAATGACAAATTGCGCAATTTGTTTATTCTTTCCGCTGCTCGGCGTCTCAAGCCTTCTGCTTCGTCCTGCACTGCAGGCTCCTCTGCAGGTTGATCTGCTATAGATACCGATTGTGTTTGATGGGCCCCAGGCACATCCGCCGCTGGAATTTCATCTTTAAAAACGAGTTGCATGTCACCAACAGGATGTTCATCCTGAACCGGATTTTTTGCAGCCGCTGTAAAGAGCGTTTGGTCCTTCAGAGGAACTTCTTCGGGCAGGGATTCCGATCCTGATGGTTCATTCTCATAAATATTGGCAGGCCTGGTAAGATAACCACCCGATGTCGGAGTAGGAGTTATCTCTGGCGAAAATATCCATTCTATCGGTTCAATGGCGATCTTTTTATCCACGGGTTGTTCAGTAATTATCCGCTCCTCTTTTTTCGCGGGCATTACGATGTATGGATTTGTTTTTCTTTGTTGTTCCGATGTTTCGGAAACTACAATCAATTTCGGTTCCAATTCATTTTGCAATACTACTGGTGCCTTCGTTTTAACACTTATCGGTTCATCTAAGGGTTTTCCATTAGTTGGTTGTTCTGCAAAAACTTCTTCCTTCGGTTTTACCGATGCCGGCACCGGCATTTGAAGAGGCATTACAATTTTCTCTTCTTTCTTAGGAGTCGCAGGTTTTTCTTCCCTTTTAAAAGGGTCTTTATATTCAAACCCTGTAGCAATAATCGTAATACCGATCTTATCTCCCAGCGCAGCATCATATCCTAAACCCAAAATGACATCAGTATCTTCGCCAGCCTGACTAATCAAATGATGCTGAATAATCTCCACTTCATCCATTGTGAATTCATGATCTCCTTCTGAAGAATTAATATTAATCAATATCCATTTTGCCCCACGAATGTCGTTGTCGTTTAGTAACGGAGAGTTCAAAGCTTCTTCAATCGCCTGCTGAGCACGGTTATTTCCTGCGGCCGCAGCGCTTCCCAGAATTGCAACACCACCTTTTTGCATAACGGTACAAACGTCTGCAAAATCCACGTTGATTTGCCCTGTACTGTTAATTACGTCCGTAATACATTTTGCGGCTGTCGCCAGGACATTGTCTGCTCTCGAAAAGGCTTCTTTCATTTTTAAATTTCCAAATTGATGACGAAGCTTATCGTTGCTTATAACAAGCAATGTATCTACATAATCCTTCAACAAGTGAATACCTTCTTCGGCTTGCAACTGTCTTTTTTTCCCCTCGTACGAGAACGGTGTAGTAACAATGCCTACCGTAAGTATGCCGAGATCCTTGCAAATTTTTGCAAGAATGGGTGCGCCACCTGTTCCTGTACCACCACCCATTCCTGCAGTAATGAATGCCATTTTGGTATTCACTTCCAGAATGGATTTAATCTCTTCGAGGCTTTCTTCCGTTGCCTGCCTGCCGATATTGGGATTCGCTCCCGCTCCCAATCCCTGGGTCAGGTGTGGGCCGAGTTGGATTTTATTTGCAACACGACTTTGCGCAAGTGCCTGCGCATCGGTATTACAGATAATAAAATTAACTCCTTCAATATGTTGGCCGAACATGTGGTTAACAGCGTTGCTTCCTCCTCCACCCACGCCGATCACTTTAATAATGGACGATCTCTCTTTGGGTAAATCAAACTGAATCATAAAATAAAATTAATGGTTAGTATAGAAATGTTACAGTGCATGATCTTCTTCTTCTTTAAACAGATCAATAATTCCGTCTTTGAACTTGCCCCAGAAATCCTTTATACCTTTCCGGTTGGATATTCTCTTCACTTGCTTTTCCTCTTCTGTTACAAAAACTTCTTCTTTTACCTCCTCCTGCGTTTTTAACGCTGTTGGAATATCTACCTGAACATGCGTCAGCTCAAATTGCTTTCGGTTATGTTCATAATCACTATATCCTTTTAATATCAAACCGATACAGGTAGAATAAGTTGGTCTTGCAAGTTCTTCAATTTGACCAGAGGCCAAATGTTCGTTTGGATAACCGATACGGGCATTTAATCCGGTTACATATTCTGTTAGCTGAATGAGATGCTTTAATTG
>DATHPV010000278.1:0-4326 GCA_035483495.1 Puia sp. | reverse complement strand
TTGGATTTTCTGTAACGTTGGGCTGGAACTGGCGAAGATAGTCAGAAGCTCCTGCCTGTCCTGATGAGCTTCTTCCCGTCGCAATGTATCCAAAACCTCCAACATTGAACCCTACAGGGCCCGAAGTAGCAGGACCTTCGAAAGGAGTTTTCTGTGTCCAGAGATCTGAAGCAAAATCATACTCCCATGTATATGTATAATAAACTCCGTTTTCACCACAGCTTATATATCCTTTGTCACCAATTACAAATGCACCTGCGTTCCAGCGGGCAATATTTGTATATCCATCGTCATAGGAATCACTACTGTAATTGGTTATATGACGAAGCTGAGTCCATTTGAGCGAATCGGAAGCCGGATTAAACACCCAGAAGTCGGTTTGCATGGTACCGCTGTTCACTCCTGTTACCAGATAAGCCTGATTGTTATAAGTAAAAGCGACTGCGCCATATCTCTTATTACCACTGAATCCAATATCCGTCCATGAGTCGGAAGATGGATCGTATTGATAAAAATCTTTCAATGCATTACTTCCATCAAAACCGGTTCCCATATATCCAAGAGTTCCCAATCCAAATCCAACCGCTTCATAACGCGGGCTATTTGGAAATTGGGCTTTCTGCGTCCACGCATTCAATACCGGATCGAATTCATAAAAATCATTCAGGTAATTGAATCCGTCATATCCCGTGCCCACATAACCTTTTGATGTTGTCGCAAAACTTGCTGCTGAACTTCTTTCAGTATTCGCCGGCATGCTTGATACCTGCGACCAGATATTATTTGAAGGATCGTATTTCCAAAAATCATTGTACCTGGTATTCAAACCATCCCATCCCGTACCAACGTAAGCAAAATTGCCTATTACAAATGAAACCGCTTCACTTCGTGCCGGTCCGTTTAATTGTGATTCTGTTACCCAGTTTCCACTTTGAGTATAGGGAACGCTGTTTGAATGACAGGAAACCAAAGTAGATAAAACGAATAATGAAAATAAATGGAAATAGATCCGCTTCATATTGTTGTATTAATAATACTGTTTTTGTAGCGCTAAAAGTATTTTATTTGCAGCGCGAAATACGGACAATTAAGGGGATTTCACAAAAATTTATCAAATAACCTCATGCGTTTCAATTGTTAATCGAATTCAAAAAACATACTTTTGCCCTTTTACAAAGTGCGGAAAGACGAATTCATGAATTTAGATAACCCGATACCTGACTTTCTTATTAACCGCATACATTCTGTCTGCTTTTTTCATCTATCCAAAAAAGTATCCTTAAACGGGAGTAAATAAGCATGGTAAGAAAACATTGTCTCAAGTCTCGAATTCCATTTTATCTCTTACCCATTCTATTTTTGCTGGTAATATCAGCGTGTACAAAACCACAGATATCTTTTCAAAGTGTTTATAATGGCGACAACGCGACGAACGTAATAAGAATCGACACATTCGCTGTTCAGCTAAGCACCGTATTTCTGGATTCATTTATTACATCGGGATCATCAGCGCAGTTACTTGGCCGTTATATAGATCCTTTTTTTGGCGTAATAAATTCCAGAAGTTTTACCGATATAGGAGCACCGCGTCCGCTGCCTACCCTTACATCTTCCTCCGTTTATGATTCCATTCAGTTGATTCTGCAGATAAATAAAAATTTTTACGGCGATACAACTCAGGTACAACGTTTTCTTGTAAGTCAGCTCACCCAGGTTATGGATTATCCTGCACTACAAAATGCTTTTTATAATATTGATTCTATCCCTTACGATCCAACAGTTCTCGGATATGCAGACGTGAAGATTAATCCCACAGCCGGTTTAACCAGTCAGAGAAAAGGAGACTCCATAAAAATTTCTATGCCCTACAGTATGGGGCAGCAATTATTCGGCCTGATGTACAGACAACCGGATACGATTACGAATATTGCTACGTTTCGCGGTTACTTTAAAGGACTAACCGTATATCCCGATCCAAATTATCCAGGCGCCATGTATGGTTTCAAAGACTCCATGGTTTTACGAATATATTATCATGAACCGGGTCCGGTCACCAATCAGTTGACTGCAGACTTTACTATCATGAACCCCTCAACTCAATTCAATCAAATCTCGGCAGATCGCACTGGCACACCGCTTCAATTGCTGAATGCAGCAAATCCGGAGATTTCATCCAGGGCCACCGGCAACCAGGCATTCTTTCAACCAGCAACCGCCGTATATACAAAACTTCTTTTTCCTACAATTACGAACTTGCTGACTTATCAGGATTATCTGGCGGTGATGAAAGCGGAGCTGATAATAAAACCAGTGCAGGGAACTTATAGCCCATTGTATAGTTTGCCGCCCATATTAAACCTGACATTAACCAATCAGGGCAACACGATCGGACCAATATTGCCTTATGGAAATGGGAACCTCACTATTGATTATTTGTATGGAACGAATACAAGTTATTCGTATGACATTACTACTTATATCCAGAATGCTATGAACCAGGGGGCAGAGAACAATGCTAAAAACGGTTTGATGTTGGTTGCGCCCAGTGCAACATCCAACACTTCATTTAGCCGGATTGTTATTGGAGATGCGTTTAATAATCAGAAGTCAAATCAAATTTCACTGCAAATCTATTACGCTTCATATTACTAAAATGACCAAAGCGAACGGTTTTTCTTTTTTACGGATATGGATCTCCTTTGCTTTTTCCTCATGCCTGCTGTCGACGGGTTTCGCACAAACTAATAATTCACCCTATTCTATTCACGCCATCGGAGATTTAACTGATAATATTATAAACCGAACCAGCGGTATGGCTTCTACCGGTATCGCCTACAGAAATAACCGGTATATCATAACTAATAATCCGGCCGCATTAAGCGGTTTGGACAATCAGTTTTTTGCAGGAGAAATAGGTGTGAATGGTCAGTATGTTGATTATTCTGGCAGTCAGGTAAGTCAAACAAATCATCAGTCTTCGGATATTACTTTTAAAAGAGTTTCTTTCGGTACTAAAATAATGAGACACTGGGGAAGCGCGGTTGGGCTCGTGCCTTTCAGTGAAGAAAATTATGAGTATTCAGGCACGAGGCCAATCGGTTACAATGCCGGGGATCTGCCAACCTATGATCAGGGTTACGGTGGAATAAATAAAGTATTCTGGGCAAACGGTTATGAATTTTTTAATCACCTTTCACTAGGTATTACGACTTCATATTTATTTGGCTCCATCACAAATAAGAATATTATTCTCGGTCAGGGTACATCTGTTTACCTGTCTAAAAACAATAATACTTTTTATAATAATTTATATGTGGATTACGGACTGCAATATTATGCGTCCATAAATGCACATTGGGATTTTACGCTGGGTGCTGTGTATGCAAATCAAACTGCTCTGAACACCGAGACGAACGTGAACGTAATAAATCTGGATTCAAACGTACTTCGAAGTACACAAACCGTAGGTACTTATAATATTCCGACAAGCTATGGATTGGGTCTTTCTGTTACCAAGGATAAGAAATATACGTTCCTGGCAGATTATCGTTTCCAAAACTGGTCCAGCCTGTCTACATCTACCGGAGATTTTTTCTATAAAAACAGTCAGCGTGCCTCCGTCGGATTTGAAATTTCCAAAAAGAAAATAGCTTTCAACCAGTTGTTTGAAACAAATTTTTTTCAGGCAGGATTTTATTACAATAAAACGTATCTGATTGTGAATGGTACGCCCATCGATGATATTGGTGGTTCCGTGGGAATGGGTTTCAATTCCAAGCGTTCAATTTTATCGTTTATGGTGGTGCTGCAATATGGAATAAAGGGCACTACGAACAACAACCTGCTCCGCGAAAATTATGCGAACCTGAGTTTCATTTTCTCAATGAGAGATTTCTGGTACACACAGGGAAGGAAGTTCGATTAGCAGCCAATTATAACGCGCTTATTATATTGCCCAGAGGCACCCCCTGTCCCGTACAGGCATCCCAGCCGGGGCCAGCAGTATATCCTCCATTTTTTGCAGTAATATTATTTCCAACTGTTATGTCTTTAAATACAGAAGACGGGGCTTCATATAGTTTTGTGTGAATGAATCCCACATTCCTTTTTAATTTCTGATTTGCAAGTGCTATAAGGCCCGCAATCAACGGAGCAACAGCACTGGTTCCTCCCACAACAGTCCATTGTCCGTCCACCAGAACATTATATCCCGTAGCTGAATCAGCATTTGCAGCAATATCGGGCATACCTCTTCCTTTTCTTTTATTTCCGTTTACCGTTGGAGGTAAGGAAATGTTTTTCTGATAGTCCGGTACCGCAAAAACA
>DATHPV010000277.1:0-2251 GCA_035483495.1 Puia sp. | reverse complement strand
TTTGGCTTTCTCACGAATTAACACGAGATCCGAAATATCGATTGTAATTGGAACCGAACCAACCTGAACGACTGCTTTCCTGCCTCGTAATTCACGAACCATACCAAATTGATGGCTTTTTTTCATTTTAACAGTAGACCCTGTCTGAATATCACCATCCACTTCCAAATACTTCGCGTCGAATTTCTTTTTTACTTTATCCGTTATCGGTTTTTCTTTTTGATTGAATAAAAGTGCCTGCATTTGGCGGATAACTTCTGTTTTGTTTTCTGATTTACGCCAGTCGAATATAATCTGTTTCAACTTTCTTTCCATCTCCTTTAAATAATTATAACGTTCGGCTGAAATCTTATTTTGCTCCTGGAGTAACAGTATTTGTTGTTTGTGTTTTTCTTTATGAATAGTTTTTTCAAGTTCTGCCTTCAATAATGCATTCTCTTTAAGCATCCTTTCCAATTCCTTTTCTTTTATTTCCAGATTTCTCAAATCCTGTTCAGCACGATTGAGTAGATTATCAAGTTTGAAATGTTCTTCGTCTACCAGTTTTCGGGCATACCGGATTAAGTCTGGAGATAATCCTATACGCTCTGCTATAGAAAAGGTATATGAGCTTCCTGGTTTCCCAATAATTAATTGATACAGGGGTTGCAAACTCATCTCATCAAAAGCCATCGCACCATTTATGATACCAGGGGTTTTATTGGCCATTACTTTTAGATTCAAATAGTGCGTAGTCACAATCCCATAAGCATGTTTTTTCAGCAGTTCCAAAAGAATGACTTCTGCGAATGCTCCCCCAAGGTTTGGGTCGCTACCACTACCCAGCTCATCAATAAAAAACAACGTTCGTCCGTTGGACTGTTCCATAAAATGTTTCATATTGATCAGATGGGAACTGTAGGTACTTAATTCAAATTCCAAACTCTGTGTATCCCCGATATGAATCATAATTTGTTTAAAAATACCAAATTTGGAATCGGGAGCTACCGGAACCAGTAAGCCAGCCTGGACCATAAGTTGCAGCAATCCGACGGTTTTCATGGTAACAGTTTTACCTCCTGCGTTGGGACCGGAGATAACAAGTATCCTGTTTTTATCGTCAAGTTTTATATTAACAGGTATCGTAGGCTTCTGTGTTTTTTTGTGATAAAGAAATAATAAAGGGTGAACCGCCTGAATGAGATGAATATGTGAACCATCTTCAAGATTAGGATGTACCCCGTTCAAATCTATCGCTAGCCGGGCTTTGCCGTGAATAAAGTCAAATTCTCCCACGATATCCAGGTATACACTTAAAAGTGGCGCATATACAGAAAGCCTGAGAGTGAGCTCTCTTAGAATACGATTAATCTCCCTGCCTTCCGCATGTTCCAGAGAAAATATCTCGTTGTTAAGTCCAACAGTCTCTTCAGGTTCTATAAAGGCTGTCTTGCGACTATCGCTTTCCCCATGAAGTATTCCCTTTACCTGTCGCTTGTGTTCAGCGAAAAGAGCAACTACGCGTCGTCCATTTAAAAAAGCTTCTTCCGTTTCAGCAACGTATCCTGCTTTATTTAATTTTCCGACAATCCGGTCGAACAATCTTCGCAACTCATTTCTTTTCCTGGTTAAAGACATCCTGATATTCGCCAGTTCCGGAGAAGCTTTATCTCGAACCTGTCCATTTTCTTCCAGAATTTCATCGATGAAAAGAATAATGGACTTTTCATAATAACTATCTTTTATAACCGAAGCAAGCGACGGATATGCCAGTCGCCGTTCCCTGTCGAACCAATGAAAGATTTTTCGAAGTGCCTCAGCTAGTTTACGAATCTGTAAGAATTGTTCTTCACTCAGAATTGCACCGGGCAAGCTGAGTAACTTAATTTCGCGTAGTAGATTCAGACTTTCCTCGTTAGGAAAAAATTGGTCCAGTTCGAGAAGCATTTTAAATTCACCGGTTCTTTTGAGTTCTGATTGAATGATTTCCATTTGTGTATGCACTCTGAGAGAAATGGCCTTTTCCTTTGCATAGGCTGATTTACATTTTTCAGCCAGCAAATGCCTGATTTTATCGAATTCAAGCTGCCCCAGGGCAGATTCCGGGTGGTATCTTATCATTCCAAACAAAGTTAGTTAACGAACATTTAAAAGGCTTTAATTGTCATATATCTAGCAATCCGGGCCCATAACAGCTACGTATATTGCCTAAGAAAACAAGAATGAAATTTAATATGTTAACAACTATTTTAGTGAGTGCAATTTCGCTGGT
>DATHPV010000276.1:0-2530 GCA_035483495.1 Puia sp. | reverse complement strand
GAATCCGGTGGAGAGTCTGAGAGCAGAGTAACTAAGCTAAACGCGAAATGCTGAACGCTGTACGCGTTTGCTTTCATCCTTCCCTTTAAAACATATGCAACAGGTAGTCGCGCAGCACCGCAACATGAGAATGTTCCTCATCTTTGGAAGCGTATAGCAATGTGATAATTTTAGAATTCTTGTGCTTTTTAATGAAACTGGCTACAGTGATATTCTTCTTCAACTCCGCATTATACTTTTTTTTGAACTCAGGCCAAAGTTCAGATTTGTGATCAAACCAGATTCTCAACTCAGTGGACGGCGCCAGCTCTTTTTCCCAATCAGTAATAGCTTCTTTCCTTATTCCTCTTGGCCAAAGCCTGTCAATCAACACTCTGTGGCCATCCTCCTTCTCAGGTTCATCATACACCCTTTTTACCTTAATGATCGGCTTCATCTTTATTTCTTAACTGGTTCTATAAATATCTGTTTGATGTTAGAGCAGCCTTTTTGAATATTTAAAGAAATTCTCTGAATGGCTTCTGTAATTTGAGCCGTATTTAAATTCTCCTTAAAAACAGTATTCAATATAAGTACAACATGGTCGGGCGACATAACCGTTGAAAAATGCTTTTTTACTTTGATGACTGATTCGTCTGCTTCTGTGATCGCCAGCGCCTGCGCCAACTGTTTTTTGCCAGGGACTTCTCCAACCAGTAAACTTTTACTTTCCCTGATCAGTAACACAGAAATCGAAGCCAGTATAAAACCAATAATCATCGATGTGATACCGTCGTAAAGCGGATTGTGCAAAGCGTGTCCCAGAAAAATCCCTATAAAAGCAATCAGAATTCCAAGAAGATCACCATAATCTCCCAGCAAGACAATCAACGTAGTTGGATCTTTGGTTTTCAATACAGCTTCCCAAAATACCGTCTTGCCCCTTTGGTTTTTGAAAGCTTTGGAAGCCGTTCTCATTGAAATCAGGTTCAGAACAAATGCCAGACCCAGAATAATGTAATCAGAAACAGGATTTCCTTCGAAAGCAGGTTTCTTGATCCGCATGAATCCCTCGTACATGGAAATGCAACCTCCTAAGAGAAATGTAATTAAAGAAACAATAAATGACCAGAAATACAATTCCTTTCCATAACCAAAGGGTCTTTCATCATCGGCTTTTTTCTTACTGGTACTGATTCCCAAAATGAGCAGAACCTGGCTGGTCGCGTCGATGGAAGAATGAATGCCTTCCGAAATCATGGAAGCACTTCCGGTAAAACCTGCTGCAATAAACTTCGCGGCTGCCAGCAGTAAATCCAAACCAAGCGCTACATAAATAAATGATCTGGCTTTCATGCTTTAACTAATTGTTTTCCGGTCTTTTCTACATACCCTAATGCCGAAACATATTTTTCAATATATACATTTTTGAATTTCGCTTTGTATTGCATAATATATCTGGGATGTTCCAAAGCGATGATCTCACCAAAGAAGTTATATTCTTCATTTAAAGCACGCAGAAATTCCTCATTCTTACCGGTGCCAAGACAAATACAAACATCTGTTTTAATTCCCATCGAAATCTGCTTTCGGATACTTGCAACGATGAAATGATAAACTGCATTTGTTAGCTCCTTACTGTCATAATAATTATAATTTATTTCCTTACCTGCTGAATTAATTGACGTAAACCCAAGCGGGCATACCGAATTGATATAAAAGTCGCCATAAAATCTTTCAGCACCACCATAGGCATTTATAATATCATATATAAAAACGGAGGACGGCTCATGAGTCATCTTACCTTCATAAACAATACCACACTCAGAACTCAGCCTTTTAGGATCGGTAAATGGAATGCCCGTGAGGCCGCCACCAAACCTGCCAGGATTAATACCTAATATGATATGCCTCGGCTTATCATCATCATAATATCTATGGTAAAAAGATTTTACAACCGGCATGGCCTCCTCTATTTCCTGAAATGGATTCATTATACGGATTTTATCGGGCAACTTCGATCCGGTATAAGTCAACTGGCTGTTGAATGAAATAACTCTATCCGCAAAACTCATCTGTTAGAAAATTTACTGAAATGGATTAAACGACAATTTGCGGGTTATCCTTTTGAATAGTGTAAGCAGGTAACTCCTCCCTCGAATGCGACGCTTTTTTCCAGTTTTAATTTCACTTCATTTTTATTTCCCGAAAACATAGATATGCCTTCACCAAGAATAATCGGATTGACCATTAACCAATATTCATCTATGAGGTTTTCCTGCATCATCGAACTGGTGAGCCGGGGACTACCGAATATCAGGATCTCACCGGAAACTTCTTTTTTCAACGCCGCAATCTGACTCATTACGTTCTCCCTGATTATTTCCAGGTTTTTCTGATGGGGATCCTGCATCGTTTTCGACACCACTATCCTCCTGATTTTTTTATACCAGCTGGCATGTTGCAGATCGTGCCTGGAAGCATTGGGCCTGTCCGCTGCCGTTGGCCAATAGGCATCCATTATCTTAAATGTACCGTGGCCGTACAATGC
>DATHPV010000275.1:0-3383 GCA_035483495.1 Puia sp. | reverse complement strand
GATATATCCGTCCTTGTCCAGCATATGGATCAATTTCGGTTTAGTTACACCGTAGCGCATACTAAAATTTACCGAAGGTTTGGTCCCGATACCTTTTTTTGTTGTAATCAGAACTACTCCACCTGCAGCAGCAGATCCGTAAATGGCCGCTGCGCTTGCGTCTTTTAATATGTCGATCGTGGCAATATCCTGTACATTGATATTGTCACTGGGTACCTGAACTCCATCCACAACGTATAAAGGATTTGGCTGGTGAAGGGAAGACAGGCCGCGGATAATAATGGTTGGCTGTGCGTCGGGTGCACCTGAATTTCTGATCACTTCTACTCCTGCAGCTCTGCCCTGAATGGCGCTGGCTGCATCAGTTACCGGAAGGTCTTTTATGGAAGCTCCGCCTACTGACGAAACTGAACCAGTAAGATCTCTTCTTTTCTGGGTGCCGTAACCTACAACTACGACTTCATCCAGATTGGAATGCGTTGGTGTTAATGAAATGGTGAGTGTAGCCTCACCTTTATAGGGTACTTCTTTTGTTTCATAACCTACGTGTGAAACCGTTAATGTCTTTACCGGAGCAGAGGTGCTAAGGTGAAAATACCCTTCAGCGGAAGTAAATACTCCCGATGTAGTGCCCTTGAGAATAATGCTTACGCCTTCCAGTGGTTTCCCCTTGTCGTCGGTAACCGTTCCCGCGATTTCGCTCTTCTGAGCGAATGACGCCTGGATGATCAGGAGAAGACAAAGACTGGCGAGCAGCCTTTTAAGCAGTCGGAATTTTTTCATAAAAGCAATAATTTTAGTTTTGATAAAAAGTGTAAACAGGGTGGTGAAAACGAAACGAAAGAAAACCTTAGTGGGGGAACCTGGTGCAGTAACCAGATTCTAATGGGGATGGTTTCCATATACACAAGCAGTTTTTGGTGAATCGTTATTAAAGAACCAAAAAAAGCAAGATTCGAAACCGCCGACAATTTATATGGATAGAATATGAATAATATCAGGCCATATTGGCTTTAAGAAACTATGTATGATATTCTATAACAATTAGTTATAGACGTATTAATAAAATGTATATATGAACCGTATGAAAGGAGTTACATGGTCTTTATTTCCATGATGCGGTGTTCAAACTCTTCGTTGGGAACGATAGACTTATTCTTAATCTTTGTTTTATATGTATACACGGTGTTTACTGAATATTCCAAAATCTGGGCAATTTTTTCATTGTCGTGGATGCCCATCCTGATAAGTGCAAAGATTCGAAGATCGGTTGTGAGTAGTTCGTTGTCCTTAAGTTTTATCTGATCCTCTGGTTTAAAAAGAGAATTAAAATCTGCCACAAAATCAGGAAACAGCTTCAGAAATACTTTGTCAAAATTTTTTAGAATCTCATCCTTCTCCTGTTTCAGATTGATATTATTAACCAGGAATTTAATTTCCTCGAACTTCCTGTCAGTTATTTTCTTATCCACGAGTTTCTTAAATCTTTCGATCTTGGCAAAGAAGTCGGAGTTAACATTGAAAAAGTAACCGATATATTCTTCTTTGATCTTATTGGCTTCAGTTAATTTGTTATTGATTAACTGTTGCTGGTCTTTGGCGTCTGTGATGATTTTTTTAGCAAGTTTCAATTTGTTAACCTGGCGAAAGATGATAATAGCCAGAATAATAACCAGCAGGAGGGTGAATGTAGCGCCTGCGGAATAGGTTAGCAGGTTTTTCTTCTGATTTTCCACTCTGCTTATCTTCTCAGCTTCAATCAGGGGCAGGATTGCACTCAACTGTACTTTACGTTGTCTTGCGCCATAAAACACTGCGTCGTCGACAGCTTTTTGAATATATACAGAAGCCCGCTGAAGCTCACCGCTTTTAAAAAGCAGGGAGGCCAGGTTAAAAATCGCAGAAGTTTCTTTGGTCGATGACTCGATATCGGCCAGGGCTGCCCGTATCAACAGGCTGACGGCGGTATCTGTTTGCCCTTTCCGGATGTAAATATCGCTAAGCGTGGAAGCAGTAAGCGCCAGTTCATGTAATGAAAGACTTTTCTGTTGTAAAAGTGTTTGGAAATATTTTTGTGCGTCCGCCATCTTGCCCGAGCGGATACTTTTAAGTCCATTATAATATATGTATTCAAAAGACGATTGATCGTAAAGCAGCAATGCTGAGTCCAGGTATTGATTTCCTTTTTCATTGTCCCAGGGAGCATAGAAATCATCGTGATCATAATCTGCCAGATCATAATAGCTACGGGCCATAAGCGTATAATATTCTGCTTTCTGGTCGGGCGCCAATATATTCATATCTATGGTTCTCAGGGTATCAAAGACTTCTTTGAACATACCCGATGAAAGTAATATGAACCCCAGCTTTATTTTTGCGTCTGTAATCAGAACCGGATTATTTTGCTGCTCAGCAAGTTGCTGCATACGCCTGGCATAAACGTAGGCCGAATCATAATTAAAAATGTAAAATTCCTTGTACAGCGCCAGGTAGTAATTGTACATCGGCTGCCTGGCCGTTTTAAAGACTCCACTACGCAGGACTGTTATTTTTTTAATTTTTTCCTGATCGTAATGGGGAACCAGTGTAATAGCAGAATCCAGCTGATCAAGCTGCAGGCCTGTAAGATTTTGCGAATAACTTTTTGCCGACAATAAACAAACAGCAACAAGAATGGTGGCTAATCTCATACAGTTAGTTTATTGGCAGAAGGCAGTTTCATTTATTTTTATATACCGGAGTAAAGTTATCTGCAATGAATGGTAAGGTTTAACATATTTACAGTGGGGCCATGGCATTAAAAAAAATTATCTCAGCCTGTCCAAACTCTTTATGAGTTTCTGATCTCTGTAAATACCGCGTGCGGCGAGATAAAACAAGATGGGAATTGCAAAAACAAATACTGCAGTAATAGTATGGCTTCCCTGATTTTCGGCAAAAAGGTGTATTTCTTTCAGGTACAGAAAAATATTAAGAAATGACAGTACGATACCCAGTATGGCTAACCTCCCCTGAAGTTTCCTGTTTTTATAAAGAAAGATATCTATAGCGGCTATGCTGACCAGCGCGATCGTGATAATAAGTATCCGCAAATTGTGGGTTGCGGTCAGATACTCGAATCTGGGCAGTTCACCAGGTTCTACGATGTTTCCGCTATAGAATGAGTATTTAATTGTAAGGATGGCGCAAACGGAAGCCAGCAGCAGCCAGACAGATTGCATTCTTTGTAACATAAAATTGAATTTAATTCCGGTACAAGTTATTTAAAATTGCTTAATTCAAAGGGCCGAAGAAAAGCAGCGGGAACATATAACTCCCATTGCTTCACACAAATAAATGAAGATGGTTATTTTGAAGGAATTAACAGTCGTTTGATTATCTTT
>DATHPV010000274.1:0-2824 GCA_035483495.1 Puia sp. | reverse complement strand
AGGCTCGCTATTTCAGCACCCTGCCTGTACTGTTTATTTATCCAGGGCAAAACTTCTTCATTGCGTTTAACCTCCGCAGCGTAATCACCGTTAAGCGCAGGAATTATTACCAGGTCTGTTTTATTTACTTTATCGATTGTGGTGTGCGGGCATATATTGAAAGCTCCATCATACAGACTTGTTTCACTTCTAAGACCTACTAACTGAATATGAAAAACGGGAGCTGAGCCCGGATTCTCTGATCGTAATAATGCGTTAACCGTTGTAAATATTTTATACGTTCCGATGATGCTGCTCAGAATGCAATTGCCAGCCGGTACAAAAATGGATATATGTTTGCCTGTAATTCTGGAAGAATGTTTAATGGGCTTTTTTCCTTTCATGTACTTTCTGTTTTAAGTTATGTATTTGTTATGCAATCATTTCTTCAAAATTATGCTTTTACGCTGCCGCAAACAACCCCTCAGATTGCCGTATGCACACGCCCTGTTACAATTATTATACAGTTACATTTGCCCTGGTTGATTAACCATTAAATCTTATAATATGAAAGAAAATACATCTTCTTTACTTCCCGTCGTTAAACAATTCGACCTGCATTCGAGGCTGTTTAATAATGTACTGGAGGGTATCGAAGGAGAAGCCGTTTCAGAACGCCTGAATGAACACGTAAATCATGCTCAATGGGTTGCAGGACATCTGGCGAATTCGAGGTATCATCTGGCGCCTCTTTTAGGGCTCCAAATGATTTTCCCTTTTGCTGAGAGTTATACGGATCGTTCGCAGCCACCTCCACACAACAGGGCGATTGATCCTTCCATAAAATATCCCTCCCTTTCCGAAATAAAAGAATCCTGGAACGAGTTGTCCAAACCATTTACAGAAAAAATGGCTTTACTTACCAGTGAACAACTGAATGCTGAATCCGGAGCGAGGGTACCTACGGGAAAAACAGTTTCTGATTTATTATCTTTTATCGCCAGTCACGAATCCTATCACATCGGGCAACTGAGTATCATAAGAAAATATCTGGGGCTGGAAGCGATGTCATACAGGTAATCTATCATATAAAAAATACAAATATGCAGGACCAAAACTTTAAAAACCACGCCAGACTGGTATTGGAATTTCATGTGTTATTACTGGGCATCTTAGCGGTGTTGCTTGTTCTTTCCATCATCAATTTATTTCATGGAATAAATTTATCGTCTGTAATGTTTTTTCTGATAGCGGTATCATCAATACTGGGGTTCGTTAAAATCCGAACTTTCCCACTAACAGTGCAGGACCGTGTTATTCGAGCTGAAGAGAATCTTCGACATTTTACGCTGACCGGCAAATTACTGGACAACCGGTTAACCCTCCCGCAAATCATAGCATTGCGATTCGCTTCCAATGAAGAATTTGTGGAGCTTGCAGAAAAAGCGATCAAAGAAAACTTAAGCAATAGACAAATTAAACAGGCAATTCAGAATTGGAAAGCCGACCATCACAGAGCATAATAATAAAATTCATTCAAAAAAATCAGGATTATGACAACACAGGAAGTAGCCAATCGTTTAGTTGAACTGGCAAGACAAGGTAAGATCGAAGAAATACTAAAGGAATTATTTGCACAAAATGCAGTTAGTATTGAACCCAACGAGATGATGGGAGCAAAACAGGTTTCGGGACTGCCGGCCATTATTGAAAAAGGTAAGATGTTCGAATCCATGCTGGAAGAATTTCATGGCGCAAATATCTCTGACCCCCTTGTTACCAAGGATTATTTTACAATCACGTGGATGCTGGATGCAACCATGAAAGGAAGGGGCAGGATGCAGATGGAGGAAATTTGTGTTTATAAAGTAGAAAACGGAAAGATTGTTTCAGAACAATTTTTCTTCTGATCCGGCGTCCATGAATTTATCGGTTTTATATTGGAAACAGTGGGTTTAGTTCGTTCGCAGAGCCTGAATAGGATTGGCAACAGCTGCTTTAATTGCCTGAAAACTCACAGTAATTAAAGCGATCAGAATGGCCAGGCCGCCGGCAATAATAAATATCCACCCGTTAATGCTGATATGGTAGGCATAATTCTGCAGCCATTTTTGCATAACCCACCACGCAATGGGAAATGCTATGACGCAGGAGATCGTTACCAATTGCAGGAATTCTATGGATAATAAACGTGAAATTCTAAAAACACCGGCACCTAAAACCTTTCGTATTCCTATTTCCTTGATTCTTCGTTCTGCGGTGTAAGCAGCAAGACCAAATAGTCCAAGACAGGATATGGCTATTGCAAGTGCGGTAAATACACCGGACAACTTGCTGATCAGCATTTCGCTTTGAAACATTTCATTGAACTGTTCATCCACAAACTGATACTCGAAAGGATAACCAGGATTTTCTTTCTTCAGTACCGTTTCCATTTTGGCCAATACCTGATCTGCCCTGGCATTCGTTTTTGTACGCACATAAAGCAGATTAGCGGCACGTGGTATCGGATAAAATATCACGGGTGAAGATTCAGGACTATACATGTCGCCATACACATAATCTTTTACAACACCTTCCACTAAAAGATGCCTGTCACCGAAGTCACTTAAATTTGTCAGAGTCTTCCCAATAGCACTACCCTTTCCGAGCAACTTTGCCATTGAAGAAGTTATCATGACATGAAAAACTGAGTTGGAGTCCTCGGGTTGTCCATGGTCATTTACTTTTA
The DNA here is from genome assembly GCA_035483495.1 of Puia sp. Taxonomy (GTDB): domain Bacteria; phylum Bacteroidota; class Bacteroidia; order Chitinophagales; family Chitinophagaceae; genus Puia. Next base: position 114 of record DATHPV010000274.1, on the reverse strand, counting down.
CGATATCAGAAGTTTCAAAATCCCTGCCTTCAATAATTTTCATGCCTACGGTTGACATGAATTCCGGACTAACCAGTCTCTGTGAAATTACAATCAGACTATTGGGGATTTTTC
>DATHPV010000273.1:0-2412 GCA_035483495.1 Puia sp. | reverse complement strand
CGCATCATGGGGTCCGATGATCCTGGGTCACGCTCACGAAGCGGTTGTGAAAGCAATACAGGATCGTGCTGTACTTTCTACTTCTTATGGCGCCCCCACTGAACTCGAAATCGAAATGGCTGAGTTGATCATTTCTATGGTTCCGAATGTGGACATGATAAGAATGGTAAACAGCGGCACAGAAGCTTGTATGAGTGCGGTGAGGTTGGCAAGAGGCTTCACAGGCAAAAATAAAATTCTGAAATTCGATGGTCATTACCATGGTCATGCAGATTCTTTTCTTGTGAAAGCAGGGAGTGGCGTAGCTACTTTACAAATACAAAATGTGCCAGGTGTTACTGCTGGCGTCGCCCAGGATACCTTGACCGCTCCCTTTAATGATTTCAACGCTGTTGAAGAAGTGGTAAAAAAATATTCCGGAGAAATTGCTGCTATCATTGTTGAGCCTGTGGCAGGTAATATGGGATGTATTCCTCCGGAAAAGGGATTTTTGGAATCGGTAAGAAAATTGTGTGACGCAGAAAATATTGTTTTGATTTTTGATGAAGTCATGACAGGTTTTCGACTGGCACCAGGTGGCGCTCAGGAAAAACTCGGTATAAAAGCTGACCTCGTTACATACGGAAAAGTAATTGGCGGGGGCCTGCCGGTAGGAGCTTTCGGTGGCAGGAAAGAAATTATGGAACATATTGCACCTCTTGGAAAAGTTTACCAGGCTGGAACGCTGAGTGGAAACCCGATAGCGATGATAGCAGGTATCACTACGCTGAAAATATTGAAAGAGAATACTTCCATTTACACAGAACTGGAAGAAAAGTGCGGGTACCTCGAGAAAGGACTAAATGAAGCCTTTTCGAAAAAAAATATTCCCTTTGTTATTAACCGGTTCGGTTCAATGATTAGCATACATTTTGCTGATTTCCCGGTAAAGGATTTTCAGAGTTCTGCTGCTTCCGACATAAAACTATTTAACCGGTTTTTCCATGGAATGCTCGAACAGGGCATCTACCTCCCGCCTTCGGCATTTGAAAGCTGGTTTTTGAATAATGCCTTGTCTACACGAGACCTCGATGAGACCATTGAAGCCGCCGATACGCTGTCTCTGACTTAATCAAGGCCATACAGTTCCAGATCTACCCCCTCTATTTGTTAGGCTATTAAAGTATGTTCAAATAATATGATAAGCCTGATATAAGTCAGAGATAAGCTAGTAATAACCCAGAGATAAGCCACACCTTAAAAGGACTGGCTTATCTCTGGGTTTATTTTGGCTTTTATGAGGCTTAGCATAAATATGATTTGCCTATTGAGAGCTATTCGGATGCTCAAACTGATCGTTTGCCTCCCGGGTCTTATCTGGATATAGTTTTTTCCGGACGAGACATTAATTGTACATAGCGTATAGTCTTCTCAGGATTTATTTACTAACCTGTATAGTTTTTTCCGGACGAGACACTGATAACTTTAAACGTGCACCTGTTGTATCAAATCCGTACAGATTCGCTGGGTTTTTGCCTCGTAAATAATTGAATAACAGAGTAATATGAATTCGGCACTCATTTCGCCAAATACGGATACTGACGCTTATAATCTGATACTGATGCTTATAATCGTCGAAAATTAAAATCATATGCTGAGAACCTACTTTAAAACAGCCTGCCGTTTTCTACTTAAAAACAAGACTTTCAGTTTTATCAATGTTTTCGGCCTTGCAGTTGGTACTTTATGTTGTCTATACATTCTTGTTTATGTAAATGATCAATACAGTTACGATAAGCATCATGAAGGTGTAAATCGGATATATCGGGTCGATAAAAAATTATCTACTAACGACGGAGTTTATACGCTCGCAAATTCGGGCGGGTTTATTTGTCCTGCAATGAAACGTGACTTTCCGGAAGTCGAGCAATTTACCCGTGTTGTTCCTTTTATAGGGATTGACAAACATTTGCTTCGTTATAAAGACCATTCTGTGTACGAAACAAATCCTTACTATGTTGACTCTACGTTCTTTCAGGTTTTTTCTTATCATTTTGTGGAGGGCAACAGAAATGCATTGATGAAACCTTATACCGTTGTTCTGCTAAAACCAACGGCAGAAAAGCTTTTTGGCGCCGTAGATCCGATTGGAAAAACAATTACTATCGACAATACCCAGCAAATAACGGACTATACTGTTACGGGTGTAGTGGATGAAAGCCTTGGCAAATCCCATTTGCATGCAAATGTATTTGTAGCGATGAACAGCGGAGGAAATGGAGAGTATACGATGCACAACGACTCCTGGTTGCAGAATAATTATATCGCTTCTTATATAAAGTTGCGTCCTGATGCAAATGTAAATCTGCTTGAGAAAAAATTTCCTGCATTTGTATCTAAATATGCAGGAAAGCAATTAAAGGATGCAGGGCT
>DATHPV010000272.1:0-3298 GCA_035483495.1 Puia sp. | reverse complement strand
GTCTGTCGTTAAAGGCTTTGGCAGTATTAACAGCGTCCTGCCCTGTCATTGAATCAACAACAAAGAGAATTTCCTGAGGATCTACAGCTTTTTTAATATCAGCCACTTCAGTCATCATGGCCTCGTCTATGGCCAGGCGACCGGCAGTGTCCACGATGACAACATTTTTGTTCCGGCTTTTAGCCTCAGCAACAGCCTGTTTTGCAATGCCGACGGGATCCGTACTTCCCTCTACAGTATAAACATCCACACCGATTTGTTCCCCCAGAATTTTTAATTGTTCTATGGCGGCGGGTCGGTAAACGTCTGCCGCTACGAGAAGGGGGGATAATCCCTTTTGTGATTTGAGCCAATTGGCGAGTTTCCCGCTAAAAGTTGTTTTACCACTACCCTGTAATCCGGCTATAAGGATTACAGCAGGATTGCCCTTGGCGTTAAAGACGCTTTCATTGCCACCCATGAGGGTTGTCAGTTCATCCTGGACTACCTTGACCATAAGCTGGCCGGGACTTACTGCTGTAAGTACCTTCTGCCCAATGGCCTTCTGACGAATGGTGTCCGTAAACTCCTTGGCGATCTTAAAGTTCACGTCTGCATCAATCAATGCGCGACGTATGTCTTTAACAGTAGCGGCCACATTGAGCTCGGTTATTCTTCCCTGCCCTTTGAGCTGCTTAAACGCCGAATCCAGTTTCTCACTTAGACTTTCAAACATAAATTTCCTTTCAATAAAAAATAGTGAAAAGAAAAAACGTGAATAAACATCTCGTTCTATCCACGTTTTTCAGAAAGGCAAATGTAAGAAAATGAAGTGTAATTTTATCTCAATTGGAATGCTTTTGTGATTAAATACCCAGATAATTTCTCAGGGATTTGGCGCCGGAATTACTCCTTAGTTTGGTTATGGCCTTATCCTTTATCTGACGCACACGCTCGCGGGTTAAGCTGAAACGGTCGCCGATATCTTCCAGGCTCATGGGATGGTCCACTCCGATACCAAAGAAAAAACATATTACTTCCTTCTGGCGTTCTGTGAGCGTTTTGAGCGAACGGTCTATATCCACTTTCAGGGATTCAGTATGTTCGATATTCGTTTCGGCCCTGTCCGCATTGTGATTTTCCATTACATCGATCAGGGTGTTGTCCTCTCCTTCTGACAAGGGAGTATCCACGCTAACGTGCCTGCCTCCTATGCCTAATGTTGATGAAACTTCTTCGATGTCCAGTTCCAGCAATTCAGCCAGTTCTTCTGCGGAAGGTTCCCGCTCGAACTGCTGCTCCAGCATGGAATAGGCCTTGGCAATCCGGTTTGTTAATCCAACTTTATTCAGAGGAAGACGAACTATTCGTGACTGCTCGGCAAGTGCCTGCAGAATACTCTGACGAATCCACCAGACTGCGTAAGAAATGAATTTAAAACCACGGGTTTCATCAAATCTCTGTGCTGCTTTTATCAGTCCCAGATTGCCTTCATTGATAAGATCGGGCAGGGTTAGTCCCTGATTCTGGTACTGTTTGGCTACGGAAACTACAAATCGAAGATTGGCTTTAGTTAGTTTGTCAAGGGCTTTCTGATCACCCTGTTTTATACGGATAGCGAGTTTTACCTCTTCTTCCGGTGTGATCAATTCAACTTTTCCGATCTCCTGCAGGTATTTTTCCAAGCTCTGAGACTCACGATTTGTAATACTCTTCGTGATCTTGAGTTGACGCATACTCATGGGCAGGTAATTTTAAAGGGTTATAGGTTAAATAGGTTTATTCAGGATAATTGGATGAGTTAAAAACGCATAAATGAATCTTTTCTTATACGTTACCAATAAGATTCAATTTATATCTATCAATATAAGAATTCAGGGGCAAAATACCAAACCGAAAACGTGTTAAAACTCTGATATTCAGGTCATTCCCATTTTGGGCATTCGGGAATTCCTCATAATCAGCACTTTCGGGGTTTAAAAAAAATTTCAGGTCATGAAATATTTATCTATACTTGCAGCCCACGATCAATATGGATAAATAGATGAGCAAGAAACAGCAGTTTACGTTAGAGTATTCGTTAAAGTGTCCCCCTTCCATTTTATACGAGTTTTTAAGTACCCCGGCCGGGTTACAGGAATGGTTTGCCGATAAGGTAGATGAACGCGATAATATTTTCAGTTTTTCCTGGAACGGCTCCACTACCAAGGCCGAGGTTTTGGAAAGTGAGCTGGATAAGTTTGTCCGTTTTCACTGGTCCGATTCGCCTTCGGAAGAGTTCTTTGAATTCCGAATCGAAAAATCAGATATAACCAATCAAACGATACTTCTAATAAAAGATTTCGCAGATAAGAAGGATATTAAAGATCAAACCCAACTCTGGAGTTATCAGGTGAAAGATTTATTTCACAGACTTGGAAATTAGAATCGATGACCGTTGACGGTTGACGGTTGACCGTAATAAAATATAATTTTCACATTTCCTCTTTTGCGTTAATCGTTAGGCGTTAAGCTTTAAGCCTAAATTTGCGTGGTGATAAAAAAATTAGACAAGCTGATTGTTGGTGCTTTCATCGGTCCTTTTATTGCCACTTTTTTTATTACGCTATTCGTTCTCGTGCTTCAGTTCTTCTGGCTTTATATCGACGACATTGTAGGTAAGGGCCTGGACATGCTCACCATCGGTACATTTATTTTATACGTTTGTACTACACTGGTCCCCCTCGCTCTCCCTTTGGCTGTCCTTCTTTCCTCCATCATGACATTTGGAAATCTTGGCGAAACTTTTGAACTGGTTGCCATTAAATCTGCCGGCATACCCCTGCTCCGGTTCATGCGTCCGCTTTTTATTACCTCTCTTTTTATTTGCGGAATCGCGTATATGTTCAATAATTATATTATTCCGGTTGCGCAGTTAAAAATGCAGACACTCAAATTTGATATCATCGTTTCCAAACCGGCATTCGATATCAAAGAAGGAGTTTTTTATGATAAAATAGATGGTTATATAATAAAGTTTGGGAAAAAAGAAAAAGACGGCGCTACCATTCACGATGTACTTATTTATCAGCACGACTATAATTTATTACAGGATAATGTTATTGTGGCCCAGAGCGGTAAAATGACGATTTCAAAAGATAAAAAGTTTCTGGAGTTTAATTTAAAAAATGGCTGGAATTATCAGGAGAAGGGAACAAGATATTCATTGAACACCCAACTCATACGCATGGGATTTAAAGAGTACAAAAAAGTTTTCGACCTGAGTTCTTTCAAACTAAATAAAACCGACGACAGCACTTTCAAGAATAATTACCAGATG
>DATHPV010000271.1:0-7907 GCA_035483495.1 Puia sp. | reverse complement strand
TCATTGTATGAATGTCGGGAGCAATCATTTCCAGCTGAAACAGATCTGCCGCAAGGCTGCTCGCGATTCCTGCAATATGTTTGCTTTTTCGTTGATGAATATGTTTTGCGCTCAGGGCCGTATCTTCAGTTTCAATTAATTTCCAGTCGTACTGATTCAAAAACTCCAGGCACTGAAGTATTGCCATTGGATGAGAATGTACTTCTTTTATATCTTTTAATGTAATCCCAGGATTCACCACCAGATTTTGCCGGATTTGCAAATATATTTCTCCGGCAATCACCAATTCACTGTTGCGCAGCAAGGAATAATTCGGAAGAATACTTCCCGCGATAGAGTTCTCAATAGCCATAACAGCAGCATCACATAGATTGGGATCCGCCGCAGATTTTACAACATCCTGAAATCTGGCACAGGCCAGGATATTAGTCTTCTCACCGAAAAAAATCCTGGTCGCTTCCTGATGAAAACTTCCTTCGTATCCCTGTATTGCTACTCGTTGGATGGGGTGTTGCATATGAAAAAAAAATCCCGGCTTTTGACCGGGATTCTATTGTTAAGTTTTAAAACTAGTTGTTGATTAACAAAAGCATTCCCGGTATACTTCTAAAATAGAAGTAAAAATAAAAATAACGGTATGCTCTTGTGATTGACATATATGAAATCGAAATTAAATCATTCCTGCGATAGAAAAAATTTATTTTCAAAGTGTATTGTAAGTCATATGTTATTCAACCTCTTTTCCTGCAAAGCAGACACGAGCTTAAAAAGATGAAAAGGCTTATAAATTCGCCAGTCTGGTTGATCAATCAGGTTAATATACCGGTCCAATTTGGCGCGGCGAAAATCGTACTGAGTCTGTTCAGGCATGTTGATGCAAACAATCCAGCCCTGTTGATCCTCTATATCTTCCTTCCATTCCTCATAATAGTCCTTGTCGCCGCTGTGGAAATTCAGTACGTTTTCTGCAATCAGGATGAATTTAAAAATACCTTCCGTCATGAATTTATCTGCCACTTCCCTTTTGAGACTCATAATATCGTTTTCAATTGCGTCATTCCATTCACCAATGAGTTCTATAATTATATATTTCTCTTCGTAGTCAGCCAGTAGGACCTTTAGATAAAGTGTTCTTGAACCGAACTCGTCCCACTGCGGATGAATCAAATAGTTGTAAATCGCCTGCGTAAATTCAAATTCCGAATAAATACGCCCGTAAAAAGGCGATCTTTCGTCTTCTTCACTCACATAAATGTGTCGCCAATTGTAATATGGTTCTATATTATGCATTTGGTTTTCCTACTTCTTTCTACTTTCAGCGGCTTTTTTAACGCTGCCAAATTGCAACAGTAAGTTTTTAGCGGTCTGATAGTCTGTTATACCGGTTTGATTCATTAGCATACCAGTGCCGCGTTCAATAAGTTTACTATTTGTCAACTGCATATTTACCATACTTGTATCTTCAACCCTCCCAATCCTGATCATCACAGTGGTAGATATCATATTCAAGACCAGTTTCTGGGCCGTACCGCTTTTCATACGTGTACTTCCGGTCACAAATTCGGGTCCCACAATAACTTCAACCGGATAGTCTGAAGCTGCTGCCAGAGGCGTACCAGGATTACATGTTACGCATCCGGTTACTATTTTTTTAGCGCGGCATTTTTCCAGGGCTCCGATTACGTAAGGCGTTGTTCCGCTGGCCGCTATTCCGATGACGATATCTTTATCTGTCACTTCGAATTCGCAAAGATCCAACCAACCTTGTTCCCTGTCATCTTCCGCATTTTCAACCGGCGTTCTTATAGCTTTTTCCCCTCCTGCAATAAGGCCTATAATTAATCCATAAGGCATACCATAAGTCGGAGGAATTTCACTGGCATCCAATATCCCTAATCGCCCGCTCGTACCTGCCCCGATATAAAACAAACGTCCTCCACTTAGCATTTTATCAGTAACCATCTCAGTCAACTTCTCAATCTGAGGTAAGGACAAAGCAACCGCTAAAGGGACCTGTTGATCTTCCCTGTTAATAAAAGTGAGCAGCTCATGAATTCCCATCCTCTCCAGATGCCTGTATTGTCCTTGTTCTTCTGTAATTTTTTCAAAGTCCATTATTTCTTATTATGATAAGCAATTAGTCCGGGCATCGGCCTGGCAAGAAATTTTCCCACCTGCCATCCGTATGTTTTACAAAGTTCTTTCAGAATATCCTGAAACCCAAATGCCACACTTCCCGTAAAAAAAACGGGTGCTCTGCCAGATTCCGGATACCGTGACAAATGAATAGAAAAAAAATCGCGCAATCCGTCTTCAATAATATTTTCGATCATATAATTTCCTCGATTCGCATTCAGGAACATGGTAAAAGAAGCAATATAACGATTAGGTAAAGGTTTTTTGTAAATCGAATCCAGAATATCCGAAGCATCAATTTTGTACTTTTTGTAGAAAGTATCAAGAAGTTCAACGTCAAAGGTTTTGTATAAATAATGCTGTAAGACTTTCTTCCCCAGGTATGCTCCACTACCTTCATCGCCCAATACATATCCAAGTCCCGGACTATTGTGTATAATCTTCTCGCCGTTATAGTAACCAGAATTGCTACCTGTGCCCAGTATCGCAACGATGCCTTTATTGTTGCCACATAAAGCACGGGCGGCGCCTGTAAGGTCATGTTCTACTTCTGTTACTGCCTCTGGAAATACAATTTTGATCGCTCTCCTTACAATTGCGCGGTTTGCCGGGGCTGCACAACCCGTGCCATAAAAATAAATGTGGGATGGACTTTTTTTTCTTAACGCGGGCAAAAGTTCATCCCTCATCAATTTAATAATTTGTGCTTGATTCAAAAAATAAGGACTTGCACCCTGGGTCGTTACAATTTGTTTCCTTCCATTTGAAATAAAACACCATTCGCATTTTGTGGAACCGCTGTCCGCAATCAGTATTGACATGTTCAAATTTAAATGATCCGGGAACGAAGTTAATTGGTTTATGGTGTATGGTATATGCATCATTACTTTGCTTAATTTGCAGTCATCAGGTGAAATAAAATAAATGAAAAAACTGAACTTCTGGCTGCCGTTGCTATTTGCAGTAGTTATGATTTTGGGAATGCTCATAGGTTTTAGACTTTATCCAAGCACTTATACAGGAGGTTTTTTTAAAACAGGCAAACTGAGCCCTGTTCAGGAAGTGCTGGATATCATCAAAGACAAATATGTAGATTCGGTTCACGCTGATTCGCTGAGTGATGAAGCCATCCAGGGTTTACTTTCCCATTTGGATCCGCATTCTTATTATATACCGGCTGTCGATCAGGTTGAAATGAATGAAGATCTCCAGGGGAATTTTCAGGGAATCGGAGTCGAATTTCAAATCCTGAGCGATACAGTCAATGTAACAAACGTTATCAGTGGCGGTCCAAGCGATAAGGCGCGCCTTCAGGTTGGAGATCAAATAATCCGTGTGAATGATTCTATTGTCGCCGGCAATGGCATTACTGCGGAAAGAATTAAAAAATTATTAAGAGGGCCGGGCGCCAGCATCGTAAATCTTACAATATTTAGAAATGATACATCCAAACAATTTGTTTTGCAGCGTGGTATGATCCCGTTGCCCGCTTTGGACGCTTCTTATATGATCGATAGCGAGTCTGGTTATATAAGAATCAATAAGTTTTCAAGGACCACTTTCGAAGAATTTATGATAGCCATAGAAGCTCTTGAAAAAAGAGGAATGAAAAAACTAGTTCTGGACATCCGGGGAAATGGCGGAGGTATTGTGGATGAAGCAGTAAATATGGCCGATGAATTCCTGGGTAACGATGAATTAATTGTTTATACCGAAGGAAGAAAAAGCCCCCGAAAAGAATATCGCGCACAAAGACCTGGAAGCTTTGAATCAGGAAAACTAATTCTACTTGTAGATGAAGGTACTGCGTCAGCCAGTGAAATACTTGCAGGTGCACTTCAGGATTGGGACCGGGCAAGCATTGTTGGACGACGAACTTTTGGCAAAGGATTGGTGCAGGAACCTTTTGAACTAAATGATGGAAGCGAACTTCGTCTAACCATTGCACGTTACTATACACCGCTGGGTCGAAGTATTCAAAAACCCTACAATAAAGGGCGGGAGGCGTATAATGAGGAAGTTATAGACCGTTATCATAATGGTGAAGTCATCCATGGAGACACAGCCAATAATCACATTGGTCAGGTATATAAAACTCCGGCCGGAAGATTAGTATATGGTGGCGGTGGAATTACTCCAGACGTTTTTGTGGCAATCGACACTACTCAGATCTCAAGAAAAATAACTGCCCTCTATATCAGTGGATCTATGAATGATTTTATTTATCAATATTATATTCAGCATCAAACTCAACTGAAACAGTTTCAGTCACCCGAAAATTTTTATTCCGGTTTTAAAAAGGACGATGAGATTTGGAATTCTCTGATTCTGTTTGCTAAAAAAGATTCGATCAATCTGACAGGAGTGAATCTTACCGACCGTAACCAGGTAGAAATACGTCTGAAGGCACTCCTCGCAAGATTTATGTGGCATACTCAGGGATATTTTTACGTAATTAATCAAACAGATCCTGTATTTAAAAAAGCTACGGAATTGTTGGTAAACAACAGCCCTTTACCGCAAACAGCACGGAATCATTAAAGCAGCTGGTTATCGGGTAGTTGCTTTCTTTCTATCTTATATGACAAGATTAGGCCAATACCGCCTCCGATGGCGATAAGAGCAAAGTAAATAGGGGCATTTGCACCATCATTAAATTCACTGTTAGGATGTTTGATATTGTAGAGTACGAAATTATCCAGAAAATAAGCAAGGAATAACCCAAGACCTGAACCAACCAGTAATAACCCCCATTTCAGATTGCGAAAAGGAGCCGGACGTCTTTCCTGCTTTATTTTAGGATCCAGGCCTTTTTCAATCATTGCCATATTTTCCTTATTGTTAATATATCTTATACCGAATATCATTGCACAAATCGAAAGGCTGCTAAGAATAAGCCAAAAAAATACCAGTTGATCGGGTCCCATAAACTTATTTTTTTTAAAAATTAAACATTGTTACTCCTGTATAAGACTACAACCTTTTATTGCAGGTTACAGGCAGCGGTAATAATTTCAAAACTTTAAAGGCGCCAGGCCTTCTGATATTTCCCCTTATTTACTTATTTTCCGGCTCGAACACCCCATACTCCCATACTCCCCTGCCTGCCGGCAGGCAGACACACTCTCACACTTTCTTTAAATGTACCTTACACTGTAACCGGATCATAAGAATGAACGTCTTATAATAGTGGTAACAGCCGGACAACCAGAAGAACTAGTTATTAACAGGGTCCTCAAAGGGGATCAATCTGCTTTCTCAATACTTGTTAGAAAGTATCAGGATTATGTATTTACATTGGTTCTGAGATTTACAACAAATAGAGAAGATGCCGAGGAGATCGCTCAGGATGTTTTTGTGAAAGCTTATCGGTCGCTGGCCGATTTTAGGGGAGACGCCAAGTTCAGTACCTGGCTATTTACCATTACCAGAACAACCTGTTTAAGTTTTTTAAGAAAGAAAAAACTCGATACTGTTTCGCTGGACAACGAAAGAACCGGATTACAGGTTGGAAACCAGGAATCTGGATTTGGTGCCAACGGGATTGAGCAAAAATCAAAGCATACGATGTTAAATAATGCGATCTCAATGCTTAGTCCCGACGATGCACAGGTGCTTAACTTATTTTATCAGGGCGATCAGTCGTTGGAGGAAATTGGGAAAATCATGCGACTGGATCCGAATACTGTGAAAGTAAAATTATTTCGTGCAAGGCAACGACTGAAAGATAAAATGGAAAAACATTTTTCTCATGAGATACGTGAAATTTATATGGATTAAAGGAGAGAAAAAAGATTTGTCCAAACATTTGATTATAAAAAAAGATACTATGGATCAGGAAATGGAAAAACTTATCTGGGATTTCATTGACGAACGCTGCAGCCCTGAGGACAGGGAAATTATAAGCCGGCGATTGGCAGAGGATCAACTTTGGAAAGACAGTTATCTGCAATTGCTTGGGATTCATGATATGCTTAAAAAAGATGAGCTTGAAGTACCGTCACTGCGGTTCTCAAAAAATATAATGGAGGAAATTGCCAATTATCAGGTTGCCCCTGCTGCAAAAAGCTACATCAATAAAAATGTAATCCGCATATTTGCTGCTTTTTTCCTCACTATGATTATCGGTCTTTTTATTTATTTTCTAGGGCAGATTCATTGGGTAAATCAATCAAGTAATAATCTTATCCCTACTTATAGCCAGGAAGCTGATAAAATCAACTGGAGTAAGTTTCTCAATAATTCCTATGTAAATATTTTTATCGGCATAAACATAATTCTCGGTCTTATATTGACTGATAAATATTTTCAGGGAAAGAGAAATTCCAGGTATGCGGGGAACTGGACAAAGGGCGACAATGCTTAATCCTTTGTACATTTGTTGAATGGATATAAAAAATAATATTCTTGAAACGATTGGCAATACGCCACTCATCCGGCTAAATAAAATCACGAAGGATTTTCCATGTATTGTCGCAGCCAAAGTAGACTACTTCAATCCGGGCAATTCGATCAAGGATCGAATGGCAGTTAAGATGATTGAAGTCGCTGAGCAGGAAGGAAAACTCAAACCGGGAGGAACCATTATTGAGGGGACCAGCGGGAACACAGGCATGGGTTTGGCATTAGCGGCTATCGTCAAAGGTTATAAATGCATATTCACTACAACCGATAAACAGTCGAAAGAAAAATCAGATATTCTCAAAGCTGTCGGTGCAGAAGTAATTGTTTGTCCTACTAACGTTGAACCTGAAGACCCGCGAAGTTATTATTCAATTGCACGCAGGTTAGCCAAAGAAATTCCAAATTCTTTTCATTGTAACCAATATGACAATTTCGCAAATCGGCTCGCTCATTATGAAACTACCGGGCCGGAGATTTGGGACCAGACAGACGGGAAAATAACACATTTGGTTTGTACAGCAGGTACGGGAGGAACAATAACGGGTGCAGCAATGTATTTAAAAGAAAAAAATCCTAATATACAAGTATGGGCAATCGATGTTTTTGGATCGTTGTTAACAAAATATTTTAACACCGGAGAAATTGACATGAACGAAGTACATCCCTATGTGTCTGAAGGGTTCGGCGAAGATTTTGTTCCCCAGAATTATGATATGAAAGTTATCGACCATTTCGAACAGGTGACAGATAAGGGCGGTGCGATAATGGCCCGTCGCCTTGCCAAAGACGAAGGTCTTTTTTGTGGATACAGTGCCGGAAGCTGTTTGCAGGGTCTCGTACAATTGAAAAACAGACTAAAGAAAGACGACCTGGTTGTATGCATTTTTCATGATCATGGTAGTCGTTATGTTGCAAAAATCTACAACGATCAGTGGATGATGGAAAGGGGGTTCCTCGACGTTAAGACGTTTCGTGATATTGTAAGTGCCCGCGGAATGAATTCCCTGGTTACCTTAAATCCCGAACAATCCGTTGGCGAAGCATTTGACCGAATGAAGGAACTCCATATAGAAAATATCCCGATTATGGTTGACGGTTTACCTGTGGGGGCAATTAGTGAGAGCGGCCTTTTTAATATTATCATTAGTAATGGAGCAGAAATCAGGCATAAAAGAATCCAGGAAGTTCTGGAGCCGCCTTATCCCGTTGTTTCTTTTGAAACGCCGGTAGAAAGAATCAGCTCGCTCATTAGCAAAGAAAATGGAGCCGTTCTTGCAAAAGATGATAGCGGCAATTTTCATATCGTTACCAAATATGATGTTTTGCAATCTTTTACCCATAAAGTATAAAATCGAAATTTGAATTCT
>DATHPV010000270.1:0-4996 GCA_035483495.1 Puia sp. | reverse complement strand
TTTCGGAGCCAACGGCATTTATAGCTACATTTAAATAAGCTCCCATAACTGCAGATCTTGCACACAACGCGCCTACTCCTGCATCGGATTTCGAATTTGGATTTCCTTCTACAGCTACAACTTTCAATATATCAAATGACTCAAGGGCAAGCTGCATCACCTGATATGGAATTTCGATGGCATGGTAGACAGACTCCTGAATTGCCTTTGCACGGATAGACTTTTCCGATTCGGTGTTTTTGGGAAGAGATCTGGATCTGAGAATTCCTTCAAATGCCCTTGTATCTGCATCTACCATCGACAGAAGGCTCTTTTTAATAGAAGAAGCTTTTTCAGCAAGATCACTGAATAATTCCCAATCATTTTTTTGTGCAGACAAATTCGCAACCATCGCGCCCAGAGCTGCGCCCAGTGCACCAATATAAGCAGCAACCGAACCCCCGCCTGGTGCGGACGATTCACTGGCGGTTTCATCTGCAAATTCAGCGAGCGTATGTTGAATCAATTTTTCATCAGCGGGCGTCTTCAAAAGATACTCGATGATTCTTTCTTCAGGCTTAAAAGGACTGAGTTGATCGAGGCCCATAGTAATGATCGCAATTCGTATAAGTTCTTTCTCCGATACGCCTGCGGATCGTTTTTGCTTTTTCAGGAAATATCTTCCGGCTGACAGGAGAGATTGAAGTGGTATCAACCCCACGAGTTCACTTCCGGTTACACGCAAACCCCTTTCTTCAGCTTTTCTGCATACTTCATCAAAAGCTATATGCAGCGGAGTTATGGATAGATTTGTAAGATTCATTGAGATCTGTGCAATATTATATTCCTCAATAAACCAACCGATAGCTTTTACTGATTTTAGTGAACCTGGAATCATAACCGGATTCCCTTTTTCATCCAGGACGATCTTTCCCGTCACAGAATCTCCTTCTCTTTTTTTCCTGCCTGCCTCCCTCACATCAAATGCCACGCTATTTGCGCGTCGAACGGAAGTCGTATTGAGATTTACATTGTAAGCAACCAAAAAATCCCTTGCGCCAATAACTGTTGCTCCCCTTTTTTCATCGAACACATCAGGACCAAAATCCGGTTTCCATTCAGGCTTTTTTATTTTTTCACTAACTCCTTCATACTCACCTGCACGTATGACCGATAAATTGCTTCTGGCCTGATTCTTTTGAGCGGCCTCATATAAATAAACAGGAATGCCAAGTTCGTTACCTACCCTTTCGGCAAGTTTCCTGGACCAGTCAGCTGTCTCTGCCATACTTATTCCGGAAACAGGAATCAATGGGCAAACATCTGTCGCGCCCATTCGTGGATGTTCACCAAGGTGCTGACGCATGTCTATGAGTTCTCCTGCCTTCCGAATTGCAAGAAAAGCGGCTTCCAAAACTGCTGAGGGGTGGCCGACAAAAGTTACTACAGTGCGATTGGTTGCTTTTCCGGGATCGACGTTGAGCAACCTTACCCCTTCAACCGATTCAATTTCTCTAGTGATCCATTGAATGATCTGGGGATCTCTGCCTTCACTGAAATTGGGTACGCATTCAATTATTGGTGTCATATAGCGTAATTGGAATGAGCAATGATAAGGAAAGAAAATCAATCTGCTTCGGTAAGCTCCCTCCGGGGACGAATAAAATCCAAAGGTCTTTTAATAAAATAACGGGTCAGAATCCCAAGGAATTCCGGGTAGTCTTTAAGTTCAACGCCACGTGATCTGACGGCAACAATAAAAGCCAGCGAGAAACTCACGAGGAAGTTTAACAAGCCGATCGCCAGCACACCTAAAAATACAATCACTAAATAATTAACGGGAATATTTCTGAATCCAAGCCCATATATGGCTATAGCCACATTTCCTGCCGATATGGTAATATGTCTGATATCAAAAGGGAATCCCAGAAATTTGCTGACAATGGAAGACATGCCAAGCATGAACCCCAACGAAATATTACCAATCATTGATCCGGCATTTTTCTCAATAAATTTAATTCTGCGTATTCTTTTCTCAGGAGAACTATCTACTTTCCACCATGGATGGTCCAAAAGTCTTTCCCCAATTCTGCCGTAAAGAATTTTATTTTGAACATATCCGGCTATAATTCCACTCAAAAAAAGAAATACTCCGGTATTACACGCATAGAGCAATGAAAGACTGTGCCATGGGTGCTGACTTTCAAGCATTGCTCTCGCTTTATCACCTTCAAGGATTCTGGTTTTCGTTATCAGGTCATAAAGCCACGCCAGCAAATACGCACCCGGAAATACAATTAAAAGGTTCCCAATGAATGATGCAATTTGACTTCTGGATACTTTTGCAACCGTTATGGCAAGATTATATAAATTAGGTTTATAGGTATTTCCTTTTGTATCGAGGGAGCTGGCTACAGCGCTTGCAGTAAATGCTGGTTGTTTTGTGGCGAGTGTCGACCCGGTTGCGTCGATAATCAAAAAACCAATACTGTAATTGACGCTGTACGCAAATCCGTGCCAGAATATGGGCAATTCAAATTCTGTAATTAAATTTTTAAAGATCGCAATGAAGGCAGTTATACTTCCCCCTTTCATGGCGCTCCACATCATTTTCCGGTACTCCTTTGTAGTCGAAGTAATGTAGTGACTTCCTTTTGAGCCTTTGTGTTCAGCAATCTGATACGCAACGTAGCCGAGTGATTGTGATAGAAATTCGCGGATACTGTTTTTTCTGTTTTCATTTTTTACCAGCATTTTGAAAAAAGAAATAAAATTATCTGAATTGAAATGTGAATTTCCATCAAGGATGTCGGTAATTAATTCAATTCGGCTAAGTTTATTACTAAGTATCAACAGTGTATAAGTCTGATGGATACTCGTACCATTACCTGAATGGTTCAACCTGATATATTCAATAGCTTCAATACCACGTTTGGCCAGGATTTCAAGTCTTTCGCTTTCTGTAGTTAATACATCTACGTCTTCGGAATTAAAAGCTTTTTCAATATTCAGGATGTGTTCTATTTGATTAACAAATGGATTCTCATCAATATTCTGTGAAGCAAGATGCCGGCGCACTTCTTTTTCCAGACCGAGATTGGCAACCTGGAAACTGAGAATCTTTAAAGATTGCATCAGTTGTACTAAAATATTTCTATCATCCACTGAAAATGCAAGTCCTACAGATTCAAAAAATTGTTTCCACTGTCCATGAGGTATGGACTCTACCCACCGGTAATCGTCGGGCCGATAAAATATTTTGCTTACTACGTATAAGAAATCATTCTCTTTCTGGAGCGCGGGAATAAATTTGTGACGTAGTCTCCCAAAAAACTCCTGCCAGAAACCATTTGCAAGCGGAATACCGCTTTCAGTGAGTGCTGAACTCAGATCGGTGTGAATCAGTTGGGATAATAGAGCATTATGAAGATTGGATAAAAGGATGGGATGCCTTTTCATATGGATAAGCAGCGATTGGAGATTTTTTGCTGGATCCTTACTGTTTTTTCCGGGTCGTATTACCGAAAAGAAAGAAATCAAAAACTCCAACCCTCCTTTTTTGTCGGCTACATGAAGCACCGTACTACGCCGGGCGACCGATTCAATAAAATCAGCCGGATTTTTTTTGCGCGAAAGGATAGTTGGCATTTATTTTTTATTAGTCCCAATATACAAAGCTTAAACGACGGTATCACCCTGCACTATTATTTTATCAATATGTCCGTTTCCAAAACTATAAGGCAGGTATGCGAGAGAGGGAACAGGGGAAGAAATTATTAAATTTGCAATCTTGCCAACTGAAATCGTACCCACTGAATGACCAAGACCCATCGCAAACGCTCCGTTTATGGTTGCTGCATTCAGTGCTTCTTCCGGCAGCAACTTCATTTGAATACAGGCCATCGCGATTACCAAATTCATATTGCCGGATGGTGAAGAACCGGGATTGTAATCGGAAGCCAGTGCAATAGCAAGGCCGGATTCAACCAGCCGTCTGGCGGATGGAAATGGAAGTCGAAGGAAAAAAGCTGCGGTCGGTAATAAAGTACAGATTCCTTGCCATCCTGAATTTTCCAATTCAATAAAATCTTTCTCCTGCATTGTTTCCAAATGGTCCAACGAAAGAGCTTTGATTTTTATTCCTATAGCAATGCCACCAATCGAATTCAGTTGATTGACATGCATTTTTGGTTTCAGCCCATATTGCATTCCTGCACGTAAAATAAATTCTGATTCTTCTGCACTAAAAAATCCATTTTCACAAAAAACATCTATAAAATCAGCCAGTTTTTCCTTGGCTATAACGGGAAGCATCACATTAACAAGCTCGTTCAAATAGCCAGAGTGATCGTCTCTAAAAATAGACGGATATGTATGCGCTCCAAGAAAAGTAGACTTTATTAATAAACCGGATTTCTCTTTTAGTTTTTTGATGACGCGCAACATTTTCAATTCGCCTTCCAGCGTCAATCCATAACCGCTTTTTATTTCAATGGCACCCGTGCCCAGTTTTTTAATTTCATCCAGTCTTTTCCATGAAATTCGGAAAAGTTCATCTTCGGATATTTCATTTGTAAGTTGAACCGTATTTAGTATACCACCGCCGCGCGCATTAATCTCTGCATATGAAACTCCCTTTATTTTGTCTACAAACTCATTTTCGCGGCTTCCTGCAAAAACAATATGTGAGTGGCTATCACACCAGCTCGGCAAAACAAACCTTCCGCTACAATCAATTTGCTGTTCAGGAAGACTCGGTATTTCTTTATTTAAAGATGCCATCTTACCGAACGCTGCAATTTCATTTCCTTCAATCAAAAGCCATGCGTTCTCAATACAGGGCAGAGAAGTCATCTCTTTTCCATAAAGCGGCTCGTGACCAGAACTTGTATTCACGAGTTGTTTAATATTGATCAGCAGTTTGCTTTGCATGTTTCAATTCAAAGTTGAAAATCCTCTTTTGTTTTTTTTGCCAACGGATAACCGGCATCAGCGTGACGAATTACACCAAGCCCGG
>DATHPV010000269.1:0-3602 GCA_035483495.1 Puia sp. | reverse complement strand
ATCCGTTAGAAAAAAAGTCTGCTGTGATTTTGCGTGAAAACACAAAAAAATAAAAAAGGGTAGAATCGTACGTCTCATCCGGGAATTATTAATCACCTGCCAAGTTTCTGAATTAATTCCCCTAATACCAAACATTGTTCCAAACAGCTTGTGGATAACTGATATGATTAACATTTCCTTAGATCATCTCAAAAATTCTCAAAACCTTTACATTTGAAAGAAAATAATTCCGATGAGAAAGCTGTTATCAACTTCATATTCAGACGGTGCATTCAATTTCGCGATGTTGGTTCAGCGAGTAGTCACCGGATTGCTGTTGCTAATTGGTCATGGCTTGCCAAAAATTCAAAATTTCAGCGAGCTGTCAGTCAACTTTTATGATCCATTTCGAATAAGCCACCGGGGGTCGCTTATTCTTGTAATTCTCGCCGAGTTATTTTGCTCTATGCTACTGGTTCTCGGCCTGTTTACCCGTATTGTGGCTTTTATTATTGTTATTAATTTGTCCGTGGCGGTATTTATATATCACAATGGACAGCCACTTAAAAATGTGGACCTTGGTGCAATCTATCTGACCAATGTGTTTACCATAATGATTTTAGGACCCGGAAAAGTTAGTGTGGATGGAATGATGGGCAAGTGAGGAAAGTATGGGAGTATGGGAGTATGGGAATATGGGAATATGGGAGTGAAATTTATTTGAAAATGGAATGTAAGCCATAAATTCATAACCCGATGTTTATAACCGAAACCCATATACGTGTTCGTTACGCCGAAACCGACCAAATGAACGTTGTGTATTATGGAAATTACGCCCAGTATTTTGAGGTCGCCCGAGCTGAATCAATAAGAAACCTGGGATTCACCTATAAAGAAATGGAAGACATCGGAATTATAATGCCGGTTGTTGAAATGCAAACCAAATATCTAAGGCCTGCACATTATGATGACCTTCTTAACATAAAAACTATATTAAAAGAATTGCCGACCGATTACCGTATAGTTTTCGAACATGAAGTATATAATTCCGAAAAGAAACTGTTAACCCTTGGGAAAGTGATTTTGTATTTCGTAAAAATGGGTAGTTTTGAAAGAACCGGTATGCCCGATCGGTTACGGACAGCTCTTCAAACATTTTTTCCAGCCTGAAATCACAGTACCGAACAATGAATATAGTTTGGGGGTTCTAATAGGATGACCAATATTTCCATCATAACAATAGGAGATGAACTACTAATCGGTCAGGTAATCGATACCAATAGCGCATGGATGGCCAGGGAACTAAACAAGTCAGGATATTGGGTTCACCGTCGTATTGCCGTTGGCGATGATCGGGAAGAAATACTGAAAGCATTGGATGAGGAATCCGGGCATGCAGATATTATATTAATTACGGGCGGACTCGGTCCGACGGCTGACGATATTACCAAACCTGTTTTGTGTGAATATTTCGAAACCACGCTTAAAGTGAATGAAGAAGCGCTGGAAAATGTTAAAAATATTTTCAATAAAATTCTTCATCGCCCACTGATCGAACGAAATTTAAAGCAGGCGGAAGTTCCGGCTTCCTGCCTGGTTATCCAGAATAAAAGAGGAACTGCTCCCGGAATGTTGTTTGAAAAGAATGGAAAATCATTTATATCGATGCCCGGCGTACCTCACGAGATGAAAGGTATGATGACCGATAATGTGATTCCTTATTTAAAAAATAAATTTGGAGGAAATTATATTTCTCACAGAACTCTGTTAACCGCCGGCGTTGGAGAGTCGACCCTGGCCGACCATATTCGTGATTTTGAAGAAACGCTGCCTACCGAAATCAAACTTGCTTACCTTCCTAATTATGGTATGGTCCGCTTACGCCTGACTGCAAATTCAGAGCGGGAAGCGGGTCTGGAATCGAACTTGGATAAATTATTTGTTGACTTAAAAGCAAGGGTAAGTGAATGGCTGGTTACCGATTCAGACATTACTTTGCAAGAGGCAGTCGGGAAATTATTATTGAGCCGGAAACAAACAATGGCAACTGCCGAAAGCTGCACCGGAGGATATGTAGCAGAACTTATTACCAGTATACCCGGAGCCAGTGCGTATTTCCATGGATCGGTAGTTGCCTACGATAACAGCATCAAAGTAAAAATATTAGGTGTGGATCCTGAAATTTTATCTTCCCGGGGAGCAGTAAGTGAAGAAACGGTAAAGGCCATGGTTAGTGGCGCTATAAGAGTGATGAATACAGATTACGCAATCGCCACATCTGGTATCATGGGACCTGGAGGAGGCTCGGAAAATAAACCGGTTGGAACTGTTTGGATTGCTGCCGGCAATGCGCAAGAGATCATTACACAAAAACTTTGGTTTCGATTTGACAGGCAGAGAAATATTGAATTAACAGGATCAAATGTGCTCAACTTGTTAAGAAGATTTATTTTATTGCAAACCCCTAAAAACCCGTCTGCATTACTTCAGTAATTAATTAATACTTTTGAGCGTATCTAAAGAACATTTTCATGGCGATTGTCGATCTTTTAATGCCAAAAATGGGTGAAAGTATAATGGAGGCCACCATTCTCAAGTGGAATAAGGCACCAGGAGAATATGTTCAGCAAGATGAATCCTTACTAGATATTGCTACCGATAAAGTAGACAGCGAAGTGCCGTCTACAACAGCTGGAATCCTGACAGAAATTATGTTCCCCGAAAATACCGTAGTTCCTGTTGGTACGGTCATCGCAAGAATAGAATCGGAATCACACGCAGAAAACAGAAAACCAGAACCGTCTGGCGAAACACCGAAACCCGTACAAAGAGAAGAACCGTCCGTTAGTCATTCGTCATCTGTCGTCGAAAAGAGGTCATCCACTGATGAAAACAGATTTTATTCTCCGCTGGTATTAAATATTGCGAGAAATGAAGGTATAAGTCTGGCAGAATTGGAAAAAATTCCCGGAACCGGGAATGAAGGAAGGGTTACAAAAAAAGATATACTCTTTTTTGTTACCAATAGAAATAGTGGCAATGGGTTTCACAGTCATTCTTCCGGCGATGATCGGGTTCTTAAAAATGAAACTGGCAAACCTTTCAGCAGTGAAAAATCGTTACCGACAGAAGTCGTAGCCAGCAATTTTAGTGGAAATGTAGAGATTCAGGAAATGGACAGAATGCGGAAGCTTATTGCCGAGCATATGGTTCGGAGTAAGCAAACCAGTCCGCATGTAACCAGTTTTTCTGAAGCTGATGTGACTAATCTGGTTCTCTGGCGTGAAAAAGAAAAAACGGAATTCGAAAAAAGAGAAGGTACCAAACTGACTTTAACACCACTATTTATAGAAGCATTGATAAAATGTATTAAGAAATATCCGCTTATCAACAGCTCTTTGCAGGGAGAAAAAATTATTATACGAAAGGACATAAATATTGGCATGGCAACCGCCATGCCCAATGGAAGTCTTATTGTGCCTGTTATTAAGAATGCAGACAACTACAACAGAGTAGGTCTTGCCCGACAGGTAAATTCTCTCGCTTTTAACGCCCGGAATAATAAACTTAAACCGGAGGATATCCAGGAAGGCACATTCACACTAACAAATGTCGGTGTTTTT
>DATHPV010000268.1:0-2745 GCA_035483495.1 Puia sp. | reverse complement strand
TTCCCATCTTCGGTTCGGAGAAGACTCAGTGTAGTTGAAATATTTTCTCTGAATGGTGGAAATCCAAAACTGTTCTCATCTGTTTTTGTGTCGATAACTGAATTTGCCATGACTTTAAGGGTTTCTTTTTTATTATTTACTATGGAGTATTACACTCCCGTTTAATCCAACTGCAGATAAAAAGTTTAGTTTAAATAATTGCTCAACAGAATTATTACTAATTCTTTAATATTAGTGAGATGTCCAATAATACCGCTATACACGCAGAATTGTATCCGTGTTTTAACGGTATTTTTAAAACTTCTTTGAGGGTTGGTTCTTTTTCGTTATTTTCTAATATTATCCTGGAAAATAGCACGTCGTCCAAACTGGTGTTATGGAGAAAAATGAAGTCTGGAATTCTCTTGAAATTATGAAACTTGTAATAGGTGCAGTCACACCCATGCTCATTGCTTTCTTCGGATTATACCTAAATAAAAAACTTAAAAAACTTGAGCAAATTCAATGGAGGAACCAAAAATTAATTGAAAAGCGGCTCACCATATACGATGATCTGGCACCTCTGCTGAACGATTTATATTGTTATTTCAATTTTATCGGCAATTGGAAGGAAGTAGCACCTTCGGATGTAGTGAATATGAAACGAATAATTGATAAAAAAGTTTACCTGGCTGCTCCCCTTTTCTCCAGGCCATTTTTCACTGAATGCATGGTTTTCATAAATCTTTGTTATGAGACAAAATTTGGAATGGGCCAAAATGCAAAATTAAGAACGAGATTTCTGGGGGAAAAAGGACGACAAAGAGTATTTGCGGGAAACTGGGATAATGCCTGGAATGATTTATTTTCTACAGAGAGTGAAATCTCAAATTCGGAAGACATCAGGGTAAGTTATTATAAAATCAGGGATATTTTCTCAGATGAGATCGGTCTGAACCCTTATCCGCCCCGGGTATTGTGAAGAACATTCTGAAGCCCGATTCGATCAACCTCAGTATCGAGGGCGACGTACTCAAAGGCCTTGACTGAGTTTTATTTTGATGTGTTTGCGGACGATTTTCGTGGCGAGGCGGAGTTCGCTGTTGACGACGTGCAGAGAGAGGCCGAGCTCGGCCGCGGCTTCTTTGCGCTGGCGGTTTTCGTAGCGCGTCATGAAGAAGACTTTTTTCTGTCGGGGCGTGAGTCGACCCACGGCTTTGCGTATGCGCATTATGCGGTGCAGGGTTTCGGGGCCGAAATGCTTTTTTTGCCAGTCGAGCAGATCGTAGAAACGGAGCAGCCCATCGAAGAGGCGCGCGAATTCTTTTTCCAGGTAGCATTTGGGTTTAAAGGAATGGGGATGCACACCCGGCAATTCTTTGACGGCGCCGCGGGTATCAGGCCGTGCTTCAACGCCATATGCAGCGGTGTTGTTCGCCGGAGGACCGGGGAGGGTTCGTGTTCGTTCATCCGGAAAATATGTTTGGGACTCACCGTGCCTGTGTGCAGCATGCTGTATATCGCGCCCACGGCCACCTCGGAGATGCAGTGTCTGCGGTGCGGTGTCCCCACGGGGAAATTGAACGGCAGTCTTTTTCGAATCAGTTCGCGTTTCGTCATTCGGTTGCCAGCGAGCCGGCTCCATTGTGGGTACAGATGTTTCTTAAAATGAAAATGTACCGCTCCTGCGACTTTGGAGGAAAAGAATTTCAGGAGGGGTGAGTATTGTTGGCTGAATCACTTCAAAAAGTACGCGTTTTGCGAACTCTTTTAAATTTGTGACTGCCTGGCTTCATTCATTCACAAAAGGACTTTTCGCATAATTTCTACATTTCCGCCATATAATTTTTTCTGTATCAAACTATTTGAATTTAGTTACAAGTTTTAATGAGTTCAAATAGCTGTTGTCAAAACTTATGAACCTACACTCTTTTTCGGGCAGTCGCAATTTGTATCTCCATTTTGCTGTCGTGGTAAGTTCGTCGAATAAATATAATGAGTCAGCTTGTCCTAAATATTTTACTATATCTGATGCATCACCTTTTCGTGTGTCAAGTTGGATAAGCCGGTATTTTTTATCTATGGAACTGAGTATTTCGTTTAAAGAAGATAAAGTTATTTTTGGGTCATTTTGGTATGCGTATTTTCTTAATTTGAGTATTTTAGTAGCCATTTTTTCTTGTTCACCATAATAATATTCCACTTTTTCATTTTTGAAAATCATAAATCCGTCAGGAGAATAATCTGGACAATTTCTAATTAAAGTCCAGTCGTCATTATAATCCAACACTACGCCTGATATGTCAAATTTGCGTCCAACAAATTTAAAAGTGAAATATTTTCCAGTTAATTTCCTTGTCATGGTCAGGGTGTTAGGCGGAATGGCTTACAACTCACAATAAATACTAAGTTAGCAAAACCTTCCATAGTCTTTCTTCCCATAATTGGGGTTCAGTATTTTATCATTCCTGGCGGTGAAATTTTTCCGGCGGCTCAACGGGTTAGTTCTGGGGGTTGAAACGCATCAAAAAGTACGCGTTTTGCGTACTTTTTAGCTGCGAATTCACGATTTGCGAATTGCGAATCGCTCATATTATTGATGTTTCAATCGAGATATTTATCGGGCGTCAGAAATATGGAAAACAGAAATACATTCTGTTCATCCTGACAACGGTAAACAATCTTGATTTTATTTACTCTGTATGGCTGGCAAACCGGATCTGTTTTAACTGTATTCAGCATCTTAGTTTCCATTATTTGTTTTAT
>DATHPV010000267.1:0-3110 GCA_035483495.1 Puia sp. | reverse complement strand
TGTATGAAAAAACCCTGGTTTGTACGGCTTTCCGCCCTCTCTTTCGTTATCTACGGACTGCACGCCCCGTTGGTAGCGTATGCTATAAACGCCATATTTCCTCTGGTACAAAATATATTTGAATACCGCCTGGTTATTTATTTATTACTCCCTCTGGGTCTGATGGTTTTCTGCATAGGAACAGGCATCATCCTAAGAAATTTATTACCGAAATTTTATGCTTTAGCAACAGGAGGAAGAGGGCTTTAATCAGTATCTTTTATTCCTGAATTATATAAAGTAAATTTCAAACCCGTCATCAGCATGTGGCGCAGTTTATTATTCTTGCCGGTTTTAGTTTGCTTTTTCTCCTTATCAGGTTTGCAGGCACAGGCGACCATTTCAAAACTGAACTCAGACTTTGGTTATACGGACAAGGGCGACTCCATTGAATTCATATTCGGCCAGCAACAAAAAATAACAGTGAGTGGTGTGGAAGTAATTTTGAGTAAAAGAATAAATGAAATAAACGAGGTAAATGTTGCCGGTGATTTTAACGACTGGAAACCCGACATTCCTAAATTTCAAATGAATAAAGCAGGTTCTCTTTTTAAACTAACGATAAATAAGGGCACGCTTGGGAAAAGAGGTGAAACTAAGCAATTCAAATTTGTACTGAATCATAAATACTGGGTAGAACCTCCTGAGGAAGCTCAGAATAAATTTACCGGCAAGGATAAGAATACAAATCTTACATTGAAACTTTGAGATGAAGAGTTTTTCCTGCCCACCCACCCTACAAAAATCTTCCTTTATCTGTCACCATTTCAAGGTCTCCGTTTTTATTCACCATAGCTGGTCAGCCATGACATATATTAAAACCTGTCAGGTTATTACCAGTAAGGGACCAAGTCCGTACCAAGTCCGTTGATCAACGGACTTGGTACGGACTTAATAGCCTACTGATAGCCGTTTGACAGGGTTCAGATATAGCTGTGAAGGCGATCCAGTAAATTGATGGTTAATTCCGAAACGAAAAGGAAAAGTGAATATTGCAGGTTGTTTCCTCAAATAATTGGCCTTCGGTCATCCCTAAAGAAGGCAGCTGAATAAAATGAATTGCGGAGAGGGCGGGATTCGAACCCGCGATAGCGTTTCCACTATACACACTTTCCAGGCGTGCTCCTTCAACCACTCGGACACCTCTCCTTCCGCTTTTAAAAACAGGCGGCAAAAGTAAGCCTTCAATCCTTACCTTCCGAATATTTCTAATGCATTCTTTGTGGTAACTGCTGCCACTTCTTCCAGACTGATTCCTTTTAATATGGCGAGTTTCTCCGCAACGTAAACAAGATAACTGCTCTCATTCCGCTTTCCACGGAAAGGCTGAGGAGGCAGATAAGGTGAATCCGTTTCGAGTACAATATTTTCCATGCTGATATCTTTAAGCGCCTCGGGTAATTTGCTATTTTTATAAGTAACAGTTCCTCCAATGCCAATGTAAAAATTAAGCTCTATTATTTTTTTTGCCTCTGCTTCCCCTTCATTAAAGCAGTGAAATATTCCGCGAAGTTTTCCTTTCTGGTGTTCACGAACGACTGCAATAGTTTGTTCAATAGAATCACGTGAATGAATAACTATTGGCAAATCATAATGAATAGCCCATTCAATCTGTTGATGAAATGCCTGATATTGTTCTTTTTCAAAACTCCGATCCCAATAAAAATCTAATCCGATTTCTCCGACGGCAGCAAATCTCCTTGTTGAAAAGCTTTGTTCTAAATACTGCAATGCATTTTGCACGTCGTTTTTTACTGAACAGGGATGCAGCCCTTGCATAGCAAAACAAATGTCCGGATAACGTTTTTCGAGATCCAGTAATGCCGACTCGGTCTCGCTGTCAATTGCCGGCAGATAAAACCTGCTCACTCCAGCCGCAATTGCCCGTTGAATCACCATATCTATGTCTTCAGAAAACACCGCAGCATATAAATGACAATGTGTATCAATAAGTTCCATAATTATTTTCTTTTTCAACAGTTCGGGCAACGGGGCATATTTTTTACAAGTAAAACCATCTAATGGTTTACACTTAGTTCGATTTTTAAAATTCAATAAAGCACCTTTTAGCTCGTCCTTCTTTACGGTTAAACGCCTGTATTCCTATGGTTATCTGCGAAATATCTTTGGTGAATCAAAAAAAGTTCTACCTTTAAATCAGTTTTCATAGGGTACGGATTAAAAACGGGCCAGGGTGTCTACCCCGGCCCAATTTATTTTATGGAATTACTCTTTCATTTCTATACCCCAACCCTCAAATTATTTAATGGTTTCAAATGAATACCCTTCACCGGAAAAATACGCAAGAATCATGGGTAAAGCCACCGACAAAACCTGAAATGCTTTAGTGCTATCGTGAAAGACCACAATGCTTCCGGAACGCGATTTTCTTATAACTCTTTCTGCAGCAGTTTCACCCGATACCTTCGGATCAAAATCACCGCTTAACACATCCCACATCACAATTTTGTATTTAAATTTCTCTATCAGATTCCGAATCTGGAATGCTGTGGCACGCCCATAGGGAGGACGGAATATGTCCGAATCTATGCACACACGAGCTTGTTGAATATTCTCCAGGTAAACTTTATTGTCTGTCTTCCAACCATTCAGATGATTAAAACTATGGTTGCCTACCCGGTGTCCCTCCATCAGAATTCGTTTATATATGACCGTTTCCTCCAGCACGTTCTTTCCGATACAGAAAAAAGTCGCTTTTGCATTGTATTTTTTTAACAAGTCCAGTACAAAGGGGGTGGCTATAGAATGAGGCCCATCATCAAAACTCAAATAGATTTTCTTCTCCCCCCTGATGTTCGGATAATTCCAAATACATGCTGGATATAATTTTTTTAACCAAAACGGTGTTTTCGTAAAATAAAACATACTGTAAGTTACTCAGAAGCTGTTGATATGAATAACCTGTCCGTGTTGACGGAAAATCTTGCCATTGTCCTTTAGAAATGCTTCCTGGCTCATTTTATCTGAAAGTAGTTTGTCAAGATAAATCTTCTCTTCTTCACGGGTTATAGAAACTGGTTTCCCAACATAAAGGGCCTCGTCACAATAAC
>DATHPV010000266.1:0-3032 GCA_035483495.1 Puia sp. | reverse complement strand
TATCTGGTCCTTTTCGTACGATAACCAGCCCGGAAATCTAATGCTTGACCTGGATGAAATATTTTTTGAACAATTAACAAAAAATATTGATCTCCGAAATAAGGTAGTCGCAGACGTAGGATGTGGCACAGGCAGGCATTGGCAAAGAATATATAGTTGCAAACCTGCGGTCGTTCTGGGTTTTGACGTTTCTGCCGGAATGTTAAATCAACTTGTCCAAAAATTCCCAACGGCATCAGTAGAACTTACAACCGATAACCTGTTATCTTCAGTAGCCGACTCGTTCGTGGATTGCCTGATTACAACACTTACAATTGCCCACATAGAAAATATTGAAGAGGCGGTTTACTCATGGTCGCGAGTACTAAAAAATGGCGGGGATTTGATTTTAACAGATTTTCATCCTGCAATGCTGGCAAAAGGAGGCAAAAGAAGTTTTAGCCACGAAGGCATAGGTCTCTCGGTGATAAATTATATTCATCCTTTGGACACGATAAAAAGACTGTTCCTGGAATGCGGTCTTACAATTGTACATCTTCTGGAAAAAGAGGTAAATGAGGAAGTCAAAAATTATTACGAAACACAAAATGCCTTACGGGTATACAATCGTTTTAAAGGTACGCCCATCATTTACGGACTACACTTAAAAAAACAAAGTGTTTCTAAATAACGTCACTCCCATAAATGAAAGTCGGCCGATTCAAATTGTTATATCCGGCGAAAAGATTTTCAAAATAGAAGCAAGTTCTAAACAAACCCCGGTTTCTTCTGAGCAAATTAACTTTACAAGTGCAACCGTTTTACCCGGGTTTATCAATTCACACGACCATTTGGATTTTAACTGCTTTCCGGTGTTAGGACAGAGAAAATATTCCAATTATACAGAATGGGGGAAATATATTCATAAGGTTTACAAAGAACATATCGATTCTATCTTGAGGATTCCTCAACAGCTCAGGACGGAATGGGGGATATACAAAAATCTGTTGGCTGGGGTTACTACTGTTGTTAATCACGGATCATATCTGAAAATAGAAAATCCTCTTATTAATGTTTATCAGAAATCCCAAAATCTTCATTCTGTATGGTTTGAAAATAACTGGAAATGGAAATTGAATAATCCATTTCTAAAAAGTAAAGATTGTATTGTACATACAGGTGAAGGAGCAGACCAGCAATCATCAGATGAAATTGACCGTCTGTTAAAATATAACCTGTTTAAAAGAAATCTTGTTGGTGTGCATGGAGTCGCTATGAATTCTAATCAGGCCAAACATTTCAAAGGACTGGTATGGTGCCCTGAATCCAACAAGGTATTGTTAAATAAGCACGCGGATATTGGAACATTAAAAAGGCATACAAATATCATTTTCGGCACAGATTCTACTTTAACCGGCAACTGGAATTTCTGGCATCACTTGCGCCTTGCAAGATCCCTGCATCTGGTGGATGACTCAGAGTTATTCAGTATGGTAACAAGTTCGCCGGCGCAACTATGGAATCTTAATTCGGGAGAGTTAACTGCAGGCAGGGACGCAGACCTGGTAATCGTTAAAAAGAAAATGGGCGCCCCCAACTGGGACGACGTATACAGGACCAATCCCGAAGATATATTATTAATTATAAGTAAAGGCAAGATCAGATTGTATGATAAAGCCCTACAGTCGCAGTTAATTAATCTTTCTTTAAATATCAAACATTTCAGCACGTTTACCATAAAAGGTAATTTGAAATATGTAGATGGTAACCTTCCTGCTTTAGTAGCCAATATAAAAAAATATAACCCCAATGTAAATTTCCCAACTGATATTCCTGTAACCACCTTAAATGAAACCCACAATTAAATATGAAAATTTAATCTTCAGCCCGATAATACTTAAATCAGAGGATATGCCTGTTCCTTTATTTTCTGGTGTAAATAATGTAAAAAATGAATGTGATACAAGTGACCTGACTGGTTACTCAAATTCCGGACATTAATTTCTTCTCCCCAAAGTAACATGTGACTCCCCAGATTCAAAGTTTTCACAACTTTTATCTCTTTGTAACTGACTGCCCATACGGGCACCGGGAATTTATAAATATCACTTTGAATAATTTCAAATGACAGTTTGGTTTCAGATAGCGGCTGACGATGATGCTTACCTAATTGATATATTAGATCTTTGAATTGGTAAGGAATTTCTGAAACAACCATTTTTTTTGTTTCAATTATACGGGCAAGAGTAACGTTGGTATGTCTCAAACCAAATACATATCTATTGCTCCCGGGAATATCACCCACAAGGTCCATGGGAAATATGTTGAACCAGTTGTTCTCTTTAAATGAAATCAGTCTGACTTTCCTGGGATAACTGTAAGCCGCAGAATAAGACTTTAATTTATAAAAGTTCTGTTCAGGTTTCTTATAATACCTATAAAAAATAACCCATGTTTTAAATCGGCTGACATGATTTACGGCGACATTGCCGAGCTTTAATAATATCAGTGTTCCATCTTCTTCTTCTATTTTATCCAACAGGGTCAGTTCTAATACTGCAACATCAATACCGTCAGATTCGGAATCTTTAAAATACATTTTGGATAAGGAATCTTTCCCAGGCGCAATAATATTCTCATCTTTCCTAAACCAAATACCGAAAACAATGGGGTTCAGGCATAATAGCCAATGTGTATTTGAAATGTCTTTTTTTATGTGACCGGCCTCAAGATAAACCTTCTCGATAATTTCATTTCGAACCGTCACGGTTGAATATTCGCTGACTGGTATGTCGCCCACCAAATAATTTCGAATAAATTTTTTCATTTTCTCTCTAAATGTATCAAAGCGTAACCAAATTTTCGAAATTGCTCAACTTGCTTGAGTTCAAAATTTCCTGCCGATGCTCTCCTGATAGATTTTGTCGTATGTATATATACAAGCTGGCGGTTGTCTTTGAAATCAACATAAAATCCCGTCGGGTGTCCGATAAAAAAAGATTTAAGAGTACCCTTTAAATTTGTCTGCAATCTCCTCATCAGTCCATTTTCTA
>DATHPV010000265.1:0-6117 GCA_035483495.1 Puia sp. | reverse complement strand
AACCGGTTGTGGAACTCGGAAATGTGAATTTTATTTCCGGTACTTCCATGAAAAAAATGGAGGGTATTTATTCACTTAGTGGTGGCAGCAATGCTTTGGGAACACAATTTGTTTGTAAGACTTCCAAACATAAGGTCTCTTTCTTCAGTAACCAGGGTGGCGTTTTTTTTATACTGGAATATGGATTGGACAAATCAGACAGTTCACTGAAATTTTCAGGATTCTGGCGATTTTCTCAGGTCCCAACACAGGGACTTATCAATTTTACGTTGCCTAAAGAGGACGCCAAAAACTTCCTGCAAACCGGAAATCCGGCGGCGCTTACCTTACCCGGAAATGTATTCGATCCCAGCAATAACTCTTCCCCCATTAGTTTGAGTTATTCTAGAGACTTCTCGCCAGCCGTCAAAAACCAGCCTTTTGAAATATATTCTCATCATGGTGTTCAAACTACTTCCAATCCACCATTCGCACAGAACTCCCTGCTGGGTGTTTTGAACGATGAGGACTATGGTGTGAACGGTTTGGAATTCGATATCCAGCTTACACTGGACACAGTACCAATTATGATGCATGACGGAAATATCGATATCCGTCTTACTCAGAAGAGTCCGATCTCCGGCGACTATAATCAGTATCGTTTTGATTTTCTCGAACAATATATACGACTGGTGGACGGTCAAAAAATACCTTCACTCGCTCAATGTCTGGAAAATTTTATTGATTCAACTACACTCACTTATTTCTGGCTGGACATTAAAGGAGATGAAGGAATATTCCAGGCTTTACAACCTATAATATTAAATGCGCAGGCACATGCGAAAGCCGTTGGCCGGAATATCGTGGTGTATGCAGATATGCCTTCAAATGAAGTTATACAGGAATTCCAATCCTATCCGGCTTACCGCGCAGACACCAGTTTAAAAACCATGTGTGAGCTCACATTACAGGATGTGATGGACAATGGCTGTACACGCTGGGGTCCGAGATATTCAAGAGGACTTTTATTGAGTGATGTTGCCACGGCACACGCTTCAGGTATTAAAGTGATCAGCTGGACACTGAACGATGCAGGACTAATCGCAAATTATATTAAGAACGGGCAGTTTGACGGATTTATTTCCGACTATCCCTGTTATGTAGTCTATGATTGGTATACAAAAGAGTAAAAATAAAATCTAAATTTCTGTTCCATAATAATAAATCATGCGAATAAAGACTTTGATAATAGTTTTTTCCACCTGCCTTATTGTTTCGCAGTGTGTTGCCCAAAATGAACTTGCGCCCGGTGAAGACCATTATCATAAGTTCGCTCTGTACGGAGGCGTTGGTCCCAGCTTTTTTTTCAATAATGTAATTACATTCAAAAATCAGGTGAGTCCATGGGGATATGCATTTTCTCTCAGAGGTATGTGGGAACCCGAACACTCTTTCCTGGCACTCGGGTTTGAAACAGGATATAACCGTATATACTCCGCAAGCAGCACCATCGTGGATTCGATGAGCGGTCAGCAAACAAATGCACATGTTACCAATTCAAATATCCCATTGCTGTTTGTTGTGTCAATGAAATTTTCCAAACAGATGTATGCTAACTGGTCGATGGGCCAGTCTATTTCATTCAATAAAGTTTCTTCTCCGGGATTCGATACAAATCATGATGCGACTACATGGTCTCTGGCAGACTTTTCCGCAACGGTAGGTTACCGTTTTTATCAGAAAGGACGGCTCTCTTATGCTGCAGAATTTAAAGGGTATTATTCTTCGAGTTATTCTAATGGCACAATCGCAATATTATTTACAGCCGGTTACCGGTTATAAAAGTTTCTTTAGCCAACATCATAGCTGAGATTGGTTTTATACAATAAAAAAAAGGGAGATATCTCCCCTTTTACTTTTATTAAATCTTTGTATTTGAATTATTATTTAGCTGCTCCCGGAGGAAAACTTGCCATGATCTTTTGAACAATAACCGGAACAGTTTTATCAGGATTGCTTGATGGTGCATCTATATCCTGATTACCGATACCTTCCCAAAGTAATTTATTAGTTGCAGATGCAGCGACTTCGATGATGAGCGAGCCGGCAGTATAATTCTGTACGTTGACTGTAGTAGACATATTTCCACCACCCCATGCATAAGGACGATAGCCACCGCCGTATCCGTATGAATTTGCAACAATTTCCTTTTGGTTCTTCAGGATACTTGTAATGTTTACCAAAAGATCTGCATTATCAGCAGGTGTGAAACCTTTGGCGACCATCTGAGCCTGAACGGCCTTGATGATACGATCCTGGTTTAACTGACTCAGCGCCTGATACTGCTGTTCGAGTTTTACAATTTTAAAAGTATGGTACTGACTGAAATTTGCGGTGTGATCATAATCATTCGTAACAGTAAGCGTTGGTCCGCAAGAAGTAAACAATACCAACGAACATAAAATGGCTGCTGATAAATAGATCGCTTTTTTCATAATAATAGTGTTTTAGAGAAGTAAGCAACTAAAGTTAAGTAACCCATACCAATACCCGATAAATTTTTAGATGTTTAACTGTAAAACATTTGAGGAATAACCCGGAATAAGCAGTTGATTTACATTCCCTGCCACAACTATTCGGATTAAATTTGAACGGAAAGATGGATAAACCGTGTAAGAACATATGCTACCGGGAGAATTCAATAAATATTGGAAAATAATTGAATTTAACTGTTAAACGAAAAACGCTGAATGAAGATCACCTGTCCGAAACCGCTTCTATGCTTTGTTTTAATGATAAACTCCGTTGGACTGGTAGCCCAGGATTCCAGTTCTGTACCGAAACAGATATGGCCGGAAATGGAAGCCTATTACAGAATAAATGAAAAATTCAGATTGTATTCCCTTATTTCGGGAACAAAATCAAACTCGGCTTATACCGATGGAACAGCTGGTTTGTATATCGATTATTTCGCTGCGCCCTGGTTGCGCAAAGCAAGAAACAACACAGAACTGAATGATACAGCCAGAGGTTATTTCCTCTGGTTCAGAATGGGCTATTCCTATTCAAGTCCTCCCGCAGGAGACGCAAAAAAAACAATAAATATATTTGAAACAGAAGCCGATGATAATTTTCATCTGCCGGCTGATATTGTGATGATTGCCAGGAACCGCTTTGACTGGCGTTGGGTGAATGGAGATTTTCAGCCCATTTACCGACCCAGACTGAAATTCGTAAGGAATCTCAAAACAGAATATCTGACGTTAAACGGTTATGTATGGTCGGAGTATTTCTTTTATTTAAATGATCCCCATCAGAACCGGTTAAGATTAGCAATCGGTACGGAAATCAAGGTTTTGAAATTCATGGATTTTGAAACCTACTATATGTATCAATTCCGGAATAAACAATATGTGCAACCCTTACAGGCTATAGGTATTCAGCTTGATTTCTACTTCAAATCAAAGCAGTACAGAGAATCACTCCTGGACAAATAAAAAAGCCTGCACCGTTGAACCGGAACAGGCTTCCTTATAATCTCCGTTGTTCTTATTGAAGTTTCTTGGCATAATTTGAATTGGTGATCATCAGTTTCATGCTCTTCGCGGGCAAATCCAATTCACCATCATTAAATGCCGTTAATCCGTTATTAAAAGTTTTATAGTTGCAGGTCTCCGTCATGGCATCTCCGCTGGTAGTCGTGGATTTAATATTCAGACTGATATATGCCAGCGTGCCTGCTGCCAGATTCATGGTCATCTGATCATTGGGTTTATTAACATTGGTTCCGTTAACGGTTATTGTATTGCCTGTCTGCGAAATACTTCCGTTATCAAAATAGTCTACCATTTTTCCCTTTGACATATAAATATATCCCGCACTTATCTGCACAGCATCGTCTACATATTTTTTGATATCTGCAATTTTGTCCCTTGCAATTTTTCCGCGAATTCCTCCGGGAAGAGGTTCAGCGGGTGTGTTTGAAACGGCACTGGCAATCGTTTTACCATCCGGACCTATCGACATGGAACTTACGATGGTGGTCTTCAGTGCGCCTTCGGAGAATACCTGGATTGTTCTTGTCCAGACATAACTTTTGAGCTGTGCACGATTGGCCGCTACAGCATTTGAGACCTGCAGACTCAAATTGGTTTTGTTGTTTGTTTGTGCAGAAACGGATTGTGCGACGGCAATAAAAAGAGTGCAAAGGATAATAAATTTTTTCATTTTGAATATATTAAGGTTTACAACGCGAAAAGCTGAAACTGCTTTCGGTTACGTTCAGATTTATGTTGATGAAATTACATCCAATAAATCAAACCCATTCGTTTATCGGTTAAATGCAACATCAATTTCTTGATTAACAGTTTAATAGAACGTAATTTTGCTTGCTGAGCCATCTGAATAAACCGGAACTAATTTCTATACCGGCAACTTTTCATCAAACTATTTGTATTTGAAAAGATTTGTAATTATGCCAAAATATTTCTCCATTCTATTCACCCTGATTCTTTCCGGTAACATTGTTTATTCGCAGACAAATCAAAGCTGGCCCAAATCGATTAATGATAACGGCACAACCATTAAAGTTTACCAGCCATTAATAGAAAAGTTTAACGGAGATGCATTCGATGCGCGGAGTGCTTTTTCAATTTTGGAGAAGGGCAAATCAGATCCTGTTTTCGGAGCGCTCTGGTTAAATGCGATCGTGCAGACAAATCGCACAAATCGCACCGCGGTTATTGAAAAAATTAAAGTAAATGCCATAAGATTTGCCGGCGATTCAAATGCCGAAAATGTAGCCAGGCTTACAGCGTTGCTGGAGAGGGAAATTCCAAAATGGAATATGACAATTTCGCTGGATCAGCTCGAAGCTTCCATAGAAGCAGGAGACAGCACCCAAATTAATTCTTCAGAAAACCTGTCTACTAACCCGCCTAAAATAATTTATGCGAATAAACCGTCTACACTGGTTCTTCTCGACGGTGAACCGAAGCTCAAAGAGAATAAGGAAATGGGCGTTGAGATGGTTATGAATACCGCATTTACCATTGTCAAACTTAAAGATGTTTATTACTTAAATGGTTCTGATAAATGGTATTCGTCAAAGGATATCAACGGACCCTGGAAATACACAAAATCAATTCCTTCAGCACTCGACAAACTGGATAAGGCTATAAAGGAGAATGAAAAGAAAGACATGACGAAGGCTGCAGAGGACAGTGCAATTAATTCAATTCCTGAAATCATAGTAAGTACAGAACCGGCAGAACTGATCCAGTCGAACGGAGAAGCAGATTTTTCGCCGATCAAAGAGACGGGGCTTTTATATATGACGAACACCAATAACGACGTGTTCATGAATATCAGCGATCAGCAGTATTATGTATTGTTATCGGGCAGATGGTATAAGTCTGCCGGTCTCAAAGGCCCCTGGACTTATATCGCTTCCGATAAATTACCGGATGATTTTTCAAAAATACCGACAGGCACACCAAAAGACGATGTGCTGGCAAGTGTGGCCGGCACTGATCAGGCGCAGGATGCAGTGATGGATGCACAGATTCCACAGACTAAAAAAGTAGACAGAAAAAATACCACTGCTACCGTGAACTACGACGGAGATCCAAAATTCCTGGCCATCGACGGGACCAATCTTCAATATGCAATCAATACCAGTTCAACCGTTTTATTATCAGGTAAAACATATTACTGTGTTGAAAATGGCGTGTGGTTTGAAGCAATCAGTCCGAAGGGTCCCTGGACTGTTTCAACAACAAGACCCTCTGACGTAGACAAGATTCCTGCAACGGTCCCAGTGTACAACATAAAATATGTGTACGTGTACGAAACAACACCACAATATGTTTACGTGGGTTATACGCCGGGTTATATGGGATGTTATGTATATGGAGGAACCGTGTTTTATGGAACGGGTTATTATTATAATCCATGGTATGGCCCTTATTATTATCCGAGACCGGTTACATATGGATTCAGCATGCGTTACAATCCATACTATGGATGGAGTGTAGGATTTCATTATAGCGCCGGCTGGTTTAATTATAGTGTCTACAGAGGCGGATACCATGGCGGCTATTGGGGGCCACCGATGTACAGACCACCTTACTATCGTCC
>DATHPV010000264.1:0-5741 GCA_035483495.1 Puia sp. | reverse complement strand
TGGGGTGATGCTGAACCCATCTTCCAGATGAATACCTACAATGAAATTACTTTCCAGAATAAAATCAGTCTGCGTTTTCTATTGCATTGGAAGAATGGCGGACAAAATGTTAACCTCACCAACCTGGAAAATGATTTCGGTGGAACCAGTGCTGACTGGGACGCACAGACAATTCAAAAAGGCGTTCCCAATGGTGCATATCGTATAAGCCAGGTAGGTACCAGAGCACAGGAATTCGTACAAAATTCGGGATATGTGAAACTTCGCGAAATTGGTCTCTATTATTCATTCAGTACGACCTCGAATAATTTTGTAAAAGGTTTTCAGGTTGGAGTTTCCATGACAAACTTTTTTGTCTGGACAAAATACGTCTCTTATGATCCGGAGGTTTCGAATTTCGGAACCGGATTCTCCAGCAATGTGGATGTGGATCCTTATCCTGCTACCAAACGTGCTGATTTTCACATTTCACTGAATTTTTAAACTTCTGAATCAACAATTATGAAAAAAATAATTTTAAATAGCCTGTTTATTATCGGTGCCGGTACGCTCTTCGTTGCCTGCCAGAAAGATTATGGCAACCTGAATAGCCCGACGGTTGAAAGTTTTCTGTCAAATGCGTCGTCGAGTGATTTAAATAATCTGGTCACCGGATCAGAATCCGGTATACGCACGAACTCGGCATTATATCTCGATGACGTCGGAACGATCGGCAGAGAAATATACCGCTTCTCTGCATCAGAGCCGCGATATGTTACGGACCTGCTGGGTGCCGATAATTCTGTATTAAGTAATAGCAATTTTTATATTACAAACACCTGGGCAGCAAGATATCGCGTGATCAAAAATTGTAATACGCTGATTCAGGCCGCGACAAATTCCACGCTGATCAGTGCAACCGAAAGACAAGGTTACACGGGCTTTGCAAGAACGATCATTGCATTCCAGCTTTTATTGAATCTCAATCTTACAGATTCAAA
This sequence comes from Puia sp., assembly GCA_035483495.1. Lineage (GTDB taxonomy): Bacteria > Bacteroidota > Bacteroidia > Chitinophagales > Chitinophagaceae > Puia. Next base: position 4,761 of record DATHPV010000264.1, on the reverse strand, counting down.
TGGTATTCGTCTGGATGTAAGTAATCCGAACGCACTAGGCCCGATTGTAGGATTGATTCCTGCATTGAATGGGATTCAGAGTATTCTGGATTCCGGTAAAGCAGATCTTGCAACCGGTACTGTTATATTTCCACTTTCCAGCGGATTCGCCGGTTTCAGTGATGCAGCCGGACTGTTGCAATTCAATCGCGCACTTTCTGCGAGAGTTCAGGTATATCTCTCGAACTGGAGTGCTGCACTCACCGCGCTGAATGAATCTTTCTATGGATTGAACAGTGATTTTAATCTGGGTGTATACAGCGTGTTTGGAACCGGTTCGGGCGATCAGCTGAATCCAGGATTTATTCCACAGGATAATACGGGAGAAGTGCGCGTGGCGAATCCATCTTATGCAGCTAACATTCTGCCGGGTGACGATCGTATTTCAAAAGCAACACTGAGACCCGTTGCTTCGCTCGACGGACTGAGTAGTGACAGAGACGTGTGGATTTTCACAAGCTCCACGGCGCCGATGTCAATTATCAGAAATGAAGAACTGATTCTGATAAATGCAGAAGCAAATATTCAGTTGAATAATTTGCCGCAGGCAGTAACAGCATTGAACGTGATCCGCGCTGGTCACAATCTTCCGGCTTATTCCGGCGCAATGACCCAGTCTGCATTGATCACAGAAATGTTGTACGAAAGAAGGTACTCTCTTTTCATGGAAGGCCACCGCTGGATCGACGTACGTCGTTATAATTTACTGAACACACTTCCGCTCGATCGTCCCGGAGATGATGTGTGGAGTGAATTTCCATTGCCGGTTTCAGAACAATAACCCATAACCCATAATTCATAACTTAATAAACGGCTGCTCAGATTTGGGCGGCCTTTTTTTTGTCTATTTACCAGTTGCTAATTGAGACTAAATATTTATTCTTTATTGGTTATTCTAGTCGTACTGCTTAAACCCGGTTTTATTTCTCGGCGAGGGGGTATACCTTGTGCCACCCCAACTTGATGTGCCAATTTGGCTCCTCAAGTTTTCATAATCCATCTTTGTGAGCTCAAACATAAAGTCTTTTGGGAATCTGTCTATGTTTCGTTTTACCTGCCTTTTCAAGTGCTTGGTTTCTACCCCATACATTTCTGCAAGGTCTTGGTCTAACATAACCTTCTCACTGCGGATTGCGTAAATCCTGTTCAATATTTTTTGCTCCGCTATAAGCGCCTGTAATTCCTTCTTTGCCATTCGAGCTTATCTTATGTTAATATAATAGTTCATATAACCGATAGTAATAAAATCAGCTCATGCCAAAAGCGGTAAATATTAATAATATAGATTGCGTATTCAAAGTAAAAAACTGTTTTTTATTTCAACTAAAAATAGTATTACAAATAGAAAAAAAAGGGCCGCCTCACGGCAGCCCTCACGAAACCCCGAAGGGTCAAATTAGATATGTTGCGATTACAGAATGTTGACTAAGCCAGTATACAGACTGGTAGATACAAACCTGCTATCTGCGGACAAAAAGCCAATATAGCCATGTACCGCTTTGCCGCTGAATTCAGTTACATCTAATGTATAACTGCCGGCATTTCTTTGTGAGCCTTCATCTTTGGTTACCCAATCATTCTCGGCTTCACAATAAACAGCAACGAATGCCTGATCCGTTGCTCTTGCGCTTCCTACCCCGCTGTTGTCAGCCCAGCTGAAGGTAATTGTTCCCTTAGACAGAGAACCTGCTTTTGGCATTAATACATTCAACAGATCACCGCGGCCAAGAATAACCTGTTCGTAGTTGATTGTAAATGTTGGATAATCGCCTGCAATTGCATTTCGTATGTTATACGATAGCGATTTGTTGAAACAAGACATACGGACCGTCACACCGTTGTATGTTCTGTTTAATAATCCTGTCAGTGGTTGCAGAAAACCGGAAATCACCGACATTTTTGCCATTTGACTAAGCTGTCCGGGGGAAGAACTACCTCTTTTACGGGGAGGTCTGCTGCGTATCACCTGGATGCCTTTCCAGGAACTGCCCACCGCAGGGCCAATCGTTCCACTGAAACCTCCAAGGATACCATTGGAAATCTTTCCCATAGGTAGCTTTTAAAAAGTAAAAAAAAGAACTTTTTGTCAACGCCTGTTTCTGATTGTCACCCAAAGAATAAATAGACGCTTTGCAGTTGACCAGTTATTTATCCTTTCAACCGAAACAGGTCTATTAATTATACAAAAATGATGCATTTTCAGGCGCAAGATTCACTATTGGAAAATAATAGAAATTTTGTAATTTGGTCTCGAACAGGGTTGGATAAAAATTAATGAAACCGCTGCGTAGTTCCGGGTTTTTCAAAATTATCCTCTGATAAAATCTTTCCCGGATACAGATTCTGACGTGTAGATGTACCATTTATACATATTTCTAATACTTGCATTATGGGTTTGTTGGTATATCGTTGATATATTGTTGGGATATTGTTGGGATATTGTTGGGATAACTCTACCAAGAATTGGTCGTCAAATCATCAAGGTTTCTTTTATCTCTGTTCTCTTTTTATAATCATTATCTAAATAAGCAGGTTACAAACGATACTAAATCCCCCGTTTTCTTTATTTCTTCACATCCCCCATTTATTTACGGCAGACTGCTAAATTCGTGTACAACATGTCTTTATCCTTCGCCTCACTGAATTCCGGGAGTAACGGAAACTGCTATTACATTGGTAATAAAGAAGAAGCGGTCTTTATAGACGCCGGCATATCGTGCCGGGAAACAGAATCCCGCATGAAAAGGCTGGGCCTGAACATGGGTCTGGTCAAAGCAATCTTCATCACCCACGAGCATAGCGACCATATCCAGGGTGTAAATCAATTGGTATCTAAGTATAAGATTCCTGTATACGTAACCCAGCCTACCCTGAAAGAAGCGGGTTTCTGGAAAATAAGAAAGTTTGTTTTTCACTTTTCATCCGGGATGCCCATCATGATTGGAGGCCTTCGGGTAACACCCTTTCTGAAAAAACATGATGCTGTTGACCCTTATAGTTTTATGATCAGTGCCGGCAAAACGAATATCGGGGTGTTCACCGATATTGGCCAGATCTGCGACCAGCTGATTTACTATTTCAAGCAATGCCATGTGGCGTTTCTGGAATCCAATTACGATGAGGAAATGCTTGAAAAAGGTCGCTATCCTTTTTTTCTGAAAAATCGGATCAGGGGAGGAAACGGGCATTTGTCGAACCGGGAGGCATTGGATCTGTATATCAAATACCGCCCCTCATTCATGACTCATCTTTTGTTGTCCCATCTTTCCAAAGAAAACAACAGACCCGAACTGGTGGAATCATTATTTTCTTCTATTCCCTCTGCTACACGTATCATCATTGCGAGCCGCTACCAGGAATCGGAACTTTATCAAATCGCCGCGGAAGAAAATCACTTTAAGATGTTGTTGCCGAAGAGCAAGAGTAAAGGGCAGTTGACGTTGTTCTAGTTGTGGGTTATTATCTGGGTTATGAGTTATGAGTTATAGGTTATGAGTTGTCTTTTGTTTTGTGGTAAGGATAGCGCTTCGCAGCATTTTTAAAATAGAGTTGGCGGCCTCATGAATTTTAGAAAATTCATCCGATTCCAGGCAGTTCGATTCTTGAAGTAATTCCAGCCAATACATAGTTTCATCACATTCTTTTTGTGCAATAGCCAGTTTATGAATAAAATCATTCCTGCTTTCTGCGTTTTGCGCTTCCCTTATCATAGCACCGACAGCAGTCCCACATTTCAATAACTGTTTACTTAATATATATTCCTTTTTCACTTCTGTCAAATTCCTATACAATTTGACAATCGCAATGGCGAATTTGAAACTATAATCTTTTAATACACTTTTACTCACGGCACAATTTATAACCCCTTTACCAAAATTTTATTACCCAAAACCGGTACCCCCTTTCTGCAGCGATCGCAACCCATAACCCATAACTCATAACCCATAACCCATAACCAAAAAAAGGCCCCCCTGAGAACAGGAAGGCCAAACGATTGCTAGTCCACGAGATAAAATTCAAAACATTTTCACCGGAAATACAGATCGGATAAGGTAATGGTTAAAATTGGCCGAGGGTTTAGGTTTCAGTAACAAACTTACATCAGTACCCCTATCGCGAACAAGGGGATAAAACAGGAATCTGATCCGGGTATTTCTCCCGGTATGCGGGGGATTAATCCCGTTTCTTTCCAATTGCGTAAAAGCAATACAGATTCTACGTATTTTAAAGTAATAATCAAACCCCATATTTATGTCACAGAAACCTTCCATCCTGTATTTATGCTTATTCTTCACCGTTTTTCTTTTTTCGTTTCGAAATATTCCCATGGAATCACGCAGGCAACCATCCTCCAATTCATTTATCGTAATAAAGCAGAAAATGGAAACAGATACGGGAGGCCGTACTGTAAATATTGATTCGGCTCTGGCCTGCATCGACCGTTATCCCGCTTTTATGTTGAAACATGGATTTTCCAATCCCGGCGGCCAGGCTTTTACTTCCACGCTTACGAAAACAAGCATGCTTACAACCGGAGAATCTTTCAATGGGCAGGATTTACAAAATTGGCTGACTGCAACCCTCGCACAATATTCCGCCGCCGGTAAAACACTTGTAATTAATGTGGAACTCGGCGTATATGATTTGAATTATCTGAAAACTTATGAACCGAATGCCACAAAGAAATCATCTAACAACGGCCGCATCGCAATTTTCCTGATT
>DATHPV010000263.1:0-5331 GCA_035483495.1 Puia sp. | reverse complement strand
GCACTCCACCGCAAAAAGACGGATCAATTCATCCAGCAATCTTATATGTATCAAAATTGCTGGGCATATCGAAAGTTTTTCGTGTAGGAGGTGTTCAGGCAATAGCTTCCATGGCATATGGAACGAAAACCGTACCCCGGGTTTATAAAATTTTTGGACCAGGAAATCAATGGGTAACACAGGCAAAAAAATTGATTCAACAAGAAGGCATTCCCATTGATATGCCGGCAGGACCCAGCGAACTGGCTATTTATGCTGACGACACGGCAATTCCGGATTATGTAGCAGCCGACCTCCTGTCTCAATGTGAGCACGGTAATGACAGTCAGGTAATTCTTGTTACCGAAAGTCGGGCTTTCGCGGAAAAAGTAAACCTCGCGATAGACACGCAAATGAAAAAACTTCCGCGAAAATCAATAGCCGAAAAATCATTGGGCAACAGTAAAATTATTCTGTTAAACAATCATGCCGAATCAATGGACCTCCTCAACATGTACGCACCAGAGCACTTAATTCTGGCCTGTCGGGATGCAGAAAAAAGAGCTGATGAAGTGCAAAATGCCGGCTCAGTATTCCTTGGAAATTATGCGTCGGAAAGTGCCGGCGACTATGCAACCGGCACCAATCATATTCTTCCGACAAACGGATTTGCAAAATCTTATAGCGGAGTTAGTATGGACAGTTTTGTGAAAAAAATCAGTTTTCAGAAACTCACTAAGGAAGGACTGCAGTCAATCGGGAGCACGGTGGTTGAGATGGCCAGGGCTGAAGGTTTGCAGGCTCATGCAGAAGCAATTTTAATAAGGCTTTAAATCGCAGTTTAAAGCGTAAATATTCGTAATAAGAATTAAAATGGCCGATATAAATCTATTGTTGCGGGATAATATTAAAAAACTGATTCCCTATGCATCTGCCAGGGATGAATTCAGCGGTTCAGCACATATTTTCCTCGACGCCAATGAAAACAGTTTGGGTTCTCCAATTTCTCCAACATATAACAGATATCCCGACCCTCATCAGGTTAAAATAAAAGAAAAACTTTCCCAAATTAAAGGTCTGCCACCAGACAATATTTTTTTGGGAAATGGTAGTGACGAATGCATAGAACTTCTTTACCGGGCATTTTGTAATCCGGCAAAGGATAATATTATCATTCATCCACCTACTTATGGCATGTATGAAGTAAGTGCGCATATCCACGATATAGAGGTGCGCAGGGCACCCCTCACAGAAGATTTTCAATTGAATCTGGGCGCCATTGAGGCGTTAGTGGACGATTCCACGAAAATCATTTGGATTTGTTCACCCAATAATCCAACGGGGAACGCATTTAACCGGAAGGACGTTGAACTAATCCTGAATAATTTTGATGGACTTGTTGTAATAGATGAAGCTTATATCAATTTTAGTCGTCAACAGAGTTTTATCCAGGAATTGACGGAATATCCAAATCTCGTGATCATGCAGACGTTAAGCAAGGCGTGGGGATTGGCTGGTTTGCGAGTGGGTATGGCTTTTGCAAGTAAAATGCTTGTCGAAATATTAAATAAAATAAAACCACCGTACAATATTGGTCAGGCTACTCAGGAATTAGTGTTGGAAGCATTAAAAGGTACATCAGAAGTGAATGAAATGATTAAAAAAATTGTGGAAATGCGAAATGATTTAGCCGGTCGGCTCAGTCGATTACCAATTGTTATGAATGTTTATCCAAGCGAAGCAAATTTTTTATTGGTTCAAATAAAGGAAGCGAAGCTGATTTACGAAAAATTATTGGGTGAGGGAATTGTAGTGCGCGACCGAAGTTCCACGCCCGGATGTTCAAACTGTTTGAGAATTACCGTTGGAACACAAAAACAAAATGATATACTGATAGATGTACTGAAGCAATTTGGAAATTCATAAATTCATATTTTCTAATATACACAAATTTCAAAAGAATGAAAAAAATTAGAGATACACTCTTCGTCGCAATTTTGTTGCTTTCAACACTTTGTCGTGGAGCAGATATTTCCAATCCGATAATTGGAGATACGAACAGAATCTTTAAACTCGCGACACCAAAATCTGATGTAAGTCTTACCATACCGAATGGTTTTACAGCAAACGTTTTTGCTGCTGGTTTGGGAAAAGCCCGCCATATTACGGTAACTCCATCGGGATATATTTATGTTAAACTTGCCAGTAGCAAAAATGGAAATACCATCGTTCGTTTGAAAGATCAGAATAGTGATGGGATAGCAGACGAAGAAATGGACTTCGGATCTTTTAAAGGGACAGGCATCAAAGTGAAAAACGGGTGGCTTTACGCATCGTCAGATGAAGAGGTTTACCGTTTTAAATTAAATAGTGACGGCACGGTTGCGAATCCTGACCGGCCTGAGAAAATAATTACGGGTTTGATTTCCAGGGGAGAACATGAGGCCAAAGCTTTTACGCTGGATAACAGTGGAAATATTTATGTGAATATAGGCGCGTATTCTAATTCCTGCCAGATTGAAGATAGAAAAGTAGCTTCAATGGGGAGAAAACCTTGTCCCATATTGGATTCCGCGGGAGGAATCTGGCAATTCAAAGCAGATAAATTGAATCAGACATATGCAGAAGGGATACGTTATGCCACCGGTTTGCGAAATGTAGTAGGATTGGATTGGAACGCCGCCACCAATTCTCTTTTTGTTATGCAACATGGCCGTGATCAGTTGCATACTATTTTCCCTGCCATGTTCACAGATAAGCAAAACGCTGAACTTCCTGCTGAATGCATGTATGAATTGCATAAGGGATCCAACGCGGGCTGGCCATATATCTATTATGACCAGATTCAGGGCAAAAAAATTCTTGCTCCCGAATATGGCGGAGATGGAAAGAAAACGGCTGGTGAAGATGCAATCAATCCGGTCTATGCATTTCCGGGACATCTTGCGCCAAATGGGCTTTTATTTTACACAGGTAATCAATTTCCTGCCAAATATAGAAACGGCGCTTTCATCGCTTTTCATGGATCCTGGAATCGCGCTCCTGAACCTCAGGAAGGTTTTTACGTAGTTTTTGTGCCATTTTCGAATGGGAAACCGTCGGGGAAGTGGGAAATATTTGCGAATGGTTTTTCTGGTGGCCCGAAGAATACAGCTTCGGGGGGTGCCTTACATCGCCCTTGCGGTCTTGCTGAAGGTCCTGATGGTGCCCTTTATGTAACTGATGATGTGCAGGGAACCATCTGGAGGATTACCTATAAATAAAGAATACAGGGGAATTAAGTACATCCGTTAAAATGTCAGATATTTAATTAAACCGAAGGCTGCTGAAATATTTTTGATGAAAAGAGTCCTATTTATAGATCGGGATGGCACACTTATTAAAGAATCACCACCAACTTACCAGATTGATGATTTCAGCAAATTGGAATTTTACCCCGGCGTATTTGAATTTATGGGTAAAATCGCAAGAGAAATGGAATATGAACTTGTGATGGTAACCAATCAGGATGGTCTTGGCGGATCCGGTTTTCCCGAAAACAAATTCTGGCCCGTGCAGGATTTTGTTATGAAAAGTCTTTCAAATGAAGGCATTCATTTTAGTGCAGTTCACATTGATAAATCTTTTCCTTCTGACAATTCTCCGTCTCGTAAACCGGGTACAGGAATGCTAACGGGTTATCTGAATAATGACCTGTATGATATTAAGGAATCATTTGTGATAGGAGATCGTATAACGGACGTACAGTTAGCAAAAAATCTTGGATGCAGGGCAATTTGGTTAAAGCACGATGCTCAATTGGGCCATAAGGAAGTAAAGGATACTGATAGCGAATTGGAGAAGTCGGTCGTATTAGAAACTCTGTTCTGGTCCGAGATTTATTCGTTTTTGAAATTGGGACTTAGGTGTGTTAGTCATGAGCGCAATACCCGTGAAACAAAAATCAGGATAGAGTTAAACGCAGATGGGAACGGTAAAGCGGATATTCATACAGGGCTTAGTTTTTTTGATCATATGTTGGATCAGATCGCCAGGCACGGGAAAATGGACTTAAAAATTATTGTTAAGGGTGACCTGGAGGTTGATGAACATCATACAATAGAAGATACGGGAATAGCTTTGGGAGAGGCCATGTCATTAGCCCTGGCAGATAAAAGAGGGATGGAAAGATATGGATTTGCACTTCCTATGGACGACGCCGATGCCCGCGTATTGATAGATTTCGGCGGAAGAAACTGGATTGTCTGGAATGCCTTTTTTCAAAGGGAGAAAATAGGAGATATGCCCACTGAAATGTTTTTTCATTTTTTTAAATCATTTTCCGACGCTGCCCGATGTAATCTGAATATCACCTGCAGCGGAGAGAATGAACATCATAAGATTGAAGCTATATTTAAGGCATTTGCCAAAGCCATACGTATGGCAGTAAAAAGAGATCCATCAAATGACAGCCTGCCGACAACCAAAGGAATAATTTAAGGATCAATTTGGTAATTTCCGGATTTGCACTCATATTTGCAGAGCATGACAAATAAGATTCAAAATAATTCATGGTGGTGGCATACGAACTCCGGCTGGGGCGCGTAATGCGATCGTTATGTTAAGTACATATCAGGCCCCGGTTATTTCCGGGGCTTTTTTTTTGTGGAATTAACAGCGATTTCAGAAAATCTGCGAATACATATGAAAAAAATTAAAATAAATACAACATTCAAAAAATTACTTTCTGATATATATACACCTGTTGGGATTTATTTACGTGTCAGGGACAGATTCAGAGACACTATATTATTGGAAAGCACGGATTATCATGCCGCCGAAAACAGTTATTCTTTTATCTGTATCCATGCGATTGGAGGAGTTGAGATTTCAGATCATGAACAAATGGAATTCAAATTACCTGGTCGACAGACGGAAAAATATCCATTAAAATCTGCACATGTTCCTGATCTTCTTTGGAATTTTATGGAACATTTCGAAGTGATGAAGGCAGAAGAAAAGCCGGTCAGGACAGCTCAAAGCCTCTTTGGATATACGACTTATGACGCAGTTGGTTTTTTTGATCGCATCCGACTTGAGGAAAAATCAGATGCGCCTCTGATTCCGCTTATGAGATACAGATTGTATCAGTACGTGATCGCTATCAATCATTTCAAGGATGAATTATATATATGTGAAAACAATGTGGAAGGAGTACAGAGTGAGCTATCATTGGTAGAATCATTAATCCGGTCAAAAGATGTTCCGGTATTTCCTTTTCAAATTAATGGTGGGGAAACCAGCAATATGGAAGATGACGACTATAAAAATATGGTTGAGAAGGGAATTAAAAGTTGTTTACGGGGTGATGTA
>DATHPV010000262.1:0-7246 GCA_035483495.1 Puia sp. | reverse complement strand
GTCAACTTCAGGCTGATCCAAAAGGAATTCAGCGATCTGCTGGGCACTGCTACAATGCTGCCTCATCCTGAGGGTCAGGGTTTCCATGCCTCTGATAACGAGCCAGGAGTCGAAGGGTCCGAGTATGGCGCCTGCTGCATTTTGATAAAACCTTATTTGCTCTCCCAGCTCTTCCGAAGCTGTGATTACAAGTCCTGCTATAAGATCGCTGTGCCCGCCAAGATATTTGGTGGCGGAATGAACAACGATATCGGCTCCGAGCTGAATAGGCTTTTGCAAAGCGGGAGAAGCAAAGGTGTTGTCCACACACAGCCAGCACCTGGCCGCGCGTGCAATACCCGAAATGGCTGCGATATCTGCTATTTTTAGCGTTGGATTGCTTGGCGATTCAAGCCAGATCAGCCTTGTATTTTCCGTTATGGCATTGAAAATATTTTCAGGCTCTGACGCATCCACGTAAGTCACCCGAATTCCAAATTTTTTGTAAACCTGTTCGAACAGACGAAAAGCACCTCCATAAATATCATCGACCGCCACGATCTCATCTCCTGACTTTAACAATTTAAGTACCGCGTCAATAGCTGCAAGTCCGCTGGCGAATGCCAATCCACGACTGCCTTTTTCAAGACCGGCTATCAGGTTTTCGAGTACCGACCTTGTAGGATTGTTGCTCCGCGCATAGTCATAGCCTTTATGTACGCCTGGCGCTTCCTGTACGAAGGTCGAAGTCTGATAAATGGGTACTGAAACCGCTCCGGTAAGCGGGTCTACCGGAATGCTGTGAATGAAAGCTGTTGTTTCGTGCATAAAATAATCCTCCTTGCCATTAAGGCTTTTTTTAAGGTGAATAAAATATGCTTACAAGAAATTACCATGAAGATTCTTTATTCTGGCATCACTGCCTGAAAATAAAAAAGCTCTTCCGGGGTCAGAAGAGCTTACAATATGATGAGTATTTGAAAGCAGTATCTGACTTATCTGTCCCGCCATTGGCGGGTTGGAATTGGCACCTTGTCCCGCTTGCAGCGGACAGGTTGTCAAGGCGTCTCAGGGCCATTACCCTCAGCCTTTCTTGATAAGCTATAAAAGAACTGACGCAAAGATAGTCTGATGCTTTAATTTTCAAAAATTAATTTTATGAATCAGGCGGAACAACCGCCCCCATATATTGTTATTATCTTTATCGATTCCCTACAAATATGAGTGAAAAGTATAGTCCGACCTTTAACACAGGCGAAGAAACTGTTGAGCTAATGGAAAACAAAGTTTCATCTCACGATGTTCCCGAAGAGATGATAGAAGTGTTCGGTGCACGCGAACACAATTTGAAGAATATCGATATTTCTATTCCAAAAAACCAGTTGGTAGTAATTACCGGCATAAGTGGCAGTGGTAAATCTTCGCTGGCTTTTGATACGATTTATGCGGAGGGTCAACGGCGTTATATGGAAAGTTTCGGCGCTTACGCCCGGCAGTTTATCGGCGACATGGAAAGACCGGATGTCGACAAGATTACAGGATTGAGTCCGGTGATTTCCATCGAACAAAAAACTACAAATAGAAATCCCAGAAGTACGGTAGGTACGATTACTGAAGTATATGATTTCTTTAGGTTACTATATGCGAGAATCGGAGTAGCCTATTCTTACAACACAGGTAGGCGAATGGTGAAATTCAGCGAGGAAGAAATTGTGGCGAATATCTTCGAAAAATTTGTGAATAAAAAAATATCAGTGCTTGCTCCAATAGTGCGGGGCAGAAAAGGTCACTATCGCGAACTATTTGAAGACATCCGAAAAAAAGGATTTGTAAAAGTACGTGTAGATGGTGAAATAAAAGATCTCGTTCCCCGCATGCAGGTGGATCGCTATAAAATTCACGACATCGAAGTGGTAGTTGACAGAATGGCTGTGACAATCGACATGAAAACTCGAGTGAGTCAGAGTACACAAACAGCTTTGCAAATGGGCAAGGGCCTTATGTTTCTGCTGATAAATGATAGCAACCAGGTTGTACAATACAGCAAACAGCTGATGTGTGATGAAACTGGTATCAGCTATGAGGAACCTTCTCCTAATAGTTTTTCCTTTAATTCTCCTTATGGTGCCTGTCCGGTATGTAAGGGAATGGGAGCGGTGTACCGGATCAGTCTGGATTCCATTATGCCGGATAAAAAGAAATCCGTGAACGAAGGCGGAATTCTCCCGCTTGGTGGTGAACGTGAAGCTTACGTGTTTACGCAGGTTCAGAAACTGGCAAAAAAAAATAAATTCAGTCTGGATACCGCAATTGAAGACATGCCGGCGAAGGGCCTGAATTTAATATTGTATGGCACAGTTGATGGAGCTCCGCAATCGGTTTTAGATATTGATGAAAATGAATCAGTAACCACAAACTCGGAATACGAAGGATTAATTCCTATGTTAAAGAGGTGGTTTGCCGGCTCCAGTAATGATTCGCTTCATGAGTGGGTGGAAAAATATATGGAACTTAAAACCTGCGATTCCTGCGGTGGTGCAAGACTTAAAAAGGAAAGTTTGTGGTTTCGTATTGATCAAAAAAATATTGCCGAGCTGAGTAATTTAAATCTGGACAAATTAACCATCTGGTTCAGTGATATCGAAAAAAGACTCGATAATAAACAAAATATCATCGCCAAAGATGTTTTAAAAGAGATCCGCGAACGTTTACAATTCCTGCTGGACGTCGGACTCAATTACCTTACTCTCAACCGTCCAACGAGAACGCTTAGTGGCGGGGAATCACAACGTATAAGACTGGCTACTCAAATTGGTTCGCAGTTACAGGGTATCACTTATATTCTGGATGAACCAAGCATTGGTTTGCATCAACGGGATAATCAACGATTAATACTTGCTCTGCAAAATCTGAGAGACATCGGAAATAGTATTATCGTGGTTGAGCACGATAAGGAAATAATGATGGCTGCAGATTATCTGGTGGATATTGGTCCGAAGGCAGGCTTTCACGGTGGGCGAGTGGTGGCCCAGGGCAAACCTGTGAACATGTTAAAACTAAATACCCTCACGGCAGACTATCTCAATGGTCATCGCCGAATCGCCATTCCGGCAGAACGAAGAAAAGGGAATGGAAAATTTTTAGAAATAAAGGGAGCAAACGGAAATAATTTAAAAAATGTAGATGCGAAGTTTCCCCTGGGGAAATTTATTGTTGTTACGGGCGTGAGCGGGAGTGGTAAATCGACTCTTATCAATGAAACGCTTTATCCAATATTAAGTCATCATGCTTACGGATCAAAAGGCATTCCGCTGGAATATAAAAATATCAAAGGACTGGAGAATATTGATAAAGTGATTGAAATCGATCAGTCACCTATCGGTCGTACACCCAGAAGCAATCCGGCAACCTATTGCGGATTTTTTACGGATATCCGTACTCTTTTTGCGTCGATACCGGAAGCGAAGATTCGCGGATATACGGCCGGGCGATTTTCATTTAATGTAAAAAGCGGTCGCTGTGAAGTATGTGAAGGTGGTGGAATGCGAATGATCGAAATGAATTTTCTGCCCGATGTATATGTACACTGTGAAAAGTGTAATGGTAAAAGATATAACAGGGAAACCCTTGAAATTAGGTATAAGGGTAAGTCAATCAGCGATGTGCTGGATATGACTGTTGATGAAGCCTGTGAGTTTTTCATAAATGTTCATTATCTATATCGAAAAATAAAAGTATTACAGGAAGTAGGGCTGGGATACATTACGCTGGGACAATCAGCTGTAACACTCAGCGGCGGCGAAGCCCAGAGAGTGAAACTGGGTACAGAACTATCGAAAAGAGAAACGGGGAAGACATTTTACATATTGGATGAACCCACAACGGGCTTACATTTTGAGGATATCAGTCACCTGCTGGACGTTCTGAATAAACTGGTTGATCGTGGTAATACTGTTTTGGTAATCGAACACAATATGGATGTGATTAAAGTAGCAGATCATATTATTGATCTCGGTCCGGAGGGAGGAGATGGTGGCGGGGAAATCTTGTTTGAAGGAGCACCGGAAGGATTGATTGGTGTGAACAAAAGTTTTACAGCAAAGTTTCTTAAGCAGGAAATGAAGTAAACTTTACATGCTGTGTTTCCCGTCATCCGTCAACCAAAAGAGACAACCGGCAATTACTCATAGCCGGTTACTGAGGATATAGGATGGACTAAAATATTTAATTCCAATAAGGGAAGCGGGAGTTTATTAATAAAACCGTTTGGGTACAAAATGATAGGGAACGGATCAGGTTTTACTAAACCTTCGGATAAATAGATTCTACCAATTTCTCCCGCTGCTTATTGGGTTGCGTTAAGGGTTATTTAATTTTCAGCTGACCATTTTCCACTTCTGTATCCTCCACAAAAACCTCATACAGATAATTGCCTGCACTGATTTCAGGAAGAATGCCGGTTTCGCGATTTAGAATAGAAGACTGCATAATCAGCTTGCCTTCCAGATCAAAAACAAATAATTTGTATTGTTTTCCTTCCACACCATTCACGGTAAATAATAAAGTTTTATTATCTGAAGCTGTAAAAAGCCGGACCTTATGCTTTTTGTTGTTCAGCGTTTTTGTAACCATCATTACGTTTGGAATCGGCAATGATTTTCCGGCATAAGTAATGAAGCTTAAAGACATAAGCACTATTGGCAATATTGTCTTGACGGATTTTCGATAAATGTTCTCGCGTAAATTTTTCTTCATAGAATTAAAAAAAGGGTACGGATCAACTTAAAATATTTAGAACCTTAGTGAAGGACATCTTGTTGAATTGTCATAAGAATGGTCACTACCTAACCGGACTCCTAACTTCAATCCAAGCGTGAAATAGGAATCGGTTTTAGATGGATCTCCTCTTTTATCACCCGGATTATAGTTACTTCCCGGGATACCCTGAAGCGGACTTTTGTTTGCCATAGCAATTGCTATGGTAGAAGTTCCGGCTGGAAGATTCGCAGCTAATACTGCCGGATCTACAAAAGTCGTACTCACGTCATCTAAATAATCCGTAAAGGTTTTTCTGTAAAGTAATTCCACACTAACATTTATAGATTCATTGATGTAGTATTTCACTCCGGCTCCCATTGGAATATTCAGCTGGGTAAGTGCATAATTATTTCTGCCGGCGACGAAACCTTCACCCTCTGTATGTAATGGTTGCAGGTAAACCCAGGTTGTTTGTGACGTATTCGGATCTACATATTGTCCCATGGGATTAAAATGGAACACACCAATGCCAAGCACTCCATAAGGTCTCAACCTTCCGGTTTGTTCGGTTGGCTGGTCTTCAAATAAAACTGTTGGATATAATTCAAACATCAGATTGGCCTCGGTAATAGAAGATTTGAAATCAAGGTTTCTATTTAACCTCCATACTTCCTCCCCACCTTTGTTTGTAATATAATTATCATCACCCTGAACACTTCCAAAGTTGGCGGAAAGACGGATGCCTAAAAGTTCAGATGGATGAGCAGCTACATATAATCCGAAAGTGAGCTTCGTAGCATTCATATTGTAGTCCTTCAAAAATCCGGTTCCTACACCATAATGTCCACCAAGGTCTCCCAGAAATACCATGGGCCCTACTGTAAATCCTGCTTCGAAATAATTGCCAGCAGAAAGCTGACTATAGGAAGAGTTACAAAATACCAGCGCAATAGCCAGCGTACACAAACACTTCCTTATGGAGTGTAAACCTGTTTTCATGGAATATCGATTTTGTTTTCGAAGGATTGGATTTTGTTCTTATATAAATAAAAACCAGTTACTATACAAGAACGGGAATTATTCTTTATATGGTGTAAACAGGATAAACTATATTATTGAGACAATTTCCAAATACTGGAAAACAGTTTCATTTTGGTTCTTTCAACATTAATATATGTGGAATATTATCTTCGAGATAGATGTCACTATCTTTTATGAAACCAAAAGATTCGTAGAATTTTTGAAGATAGAGTTGAGCACCAATGCGTATAGTGTCTGTGTCAAAGAGATTTTTGATTTGCCTGATACTTTCCTGCATGAGTTTTTTTCCCATGCCTGTTTTACGTGCCGACGGGGAACTTACTACGCGTCCTATAGAAGATTCACTATAGGAAATTCCGGGCGCGAGTAAGCGCGAATAAGCTACGAACTTGTCTTCCTGCATGCCCATTAAGTGCCACGCGTATAAATCCTTATTATCGCAATCCTGATATGGGCAGTTTTGCTCCACAATGAAAACTTCATTGCGAAGTTGTAATATTTTATAAAGTTCTTTTGGAGTGAGGGCGTCGAAAGATTTAAGTATCCAGGTCATATTCATAAAAAGTGTGGTAGTGTGGTAGTGTGAGAGTGAAGACTTTCAGACCAAATTCTTTTTTGTTGTAATAATTATAGCCGAAAGTATTGCTAAAATCTCTCTTATATCACTTAACATTTTTTGTAGAACTTCAAAATCTGAAATTTGTTCGCGTAAAGTTAACCAATACAAAGTTTCGCTGGCTTCTTTGGATGCCAGCTTCATCTTATGAATAAAATCCAATTTGCTTTCTGCATATTGAACCTCGAATACGTTGGCACCAATCGACGTTCCCGATCTTTTTAGTTGTCTGGCTATATCGAACTCCTTTTTACTTAAAAGAATTCTATAATATTTAATAATTTCAACGGAAAAAGCGATGGATTTTTTAACTATAGGACCTTCCTGCATACCAATAAGATTGAAATTTAAAAAATCTCAATCTTGCTAATCATCCCCAAAGCAAAAAGTATAATGCCACTTAAGAATTAGCGTCTTTTAACTACCACACTACCACACTAGTATTTATACTTTTCCTTCCAAAGATTCTTAAGATGTTTTCTCATTTCTTCTTCCCGCGCATTTTCTCCGGGGTCGAAGAATTTTGTTCCACTTATTTCGGCAGGCAGATATTCCTGCAACGAAAAATTATTTTCATAAGAATGACTGTATTCATATCCTTTTGAATAGTCCAGGTTTTTCATCAGTCTCGTCGGAGCGTTGCGCAAATGTAGCGGCACAGCCAGATCGCCTTTCTTTTTTACAGTATCCTGCGCCTCACTGATTGCTGATACAGCGGCATTACTCTTTGCAGAACCTGCCAGATAAATAGCGCATTGGGATAATATAATCCTCGATTCAGGATACCCGATTTTACTAACGGCATCAAAAGTCGCATTGGCCAGTAACAAAGCATTGGGGTTTGCATTGCCA
>DATHPV010000261.1:0-2487 GCA_035483495.1 Puia sp. | reverse complement strand
AATTGATTTCTATTGCACGGAAGATTATTTTGGTATTCAGCCGGTTTGTATAACCGATCTGATTGAAGAGGGTAACCAACTATTTTACATTCATGAGAAGAAGAATGAAAAAATAAGAGTCAAAAGAATTTACAACCGGATAATTTTTGACGACCTGCATGCACAAAAAGATTCATTGGGAAAACATATAGACCTCACAAAAGAATGGGATGTAGAATGGATACCCCATCCCAACTGGTTCTATCGGATTTCAAAATATACATTGCCGTTTATCAGGCATCCATATGTTCCTGAAACAGTATTCCTGAATCAGATAAAAGAAATTCCCGACGACCTCGAAAACTACGTACTTAAACCCCTGTTTTCTTTTGCAGGGCAGGGAGTGGTTATCGATATTAAGCCGGAGGATATTGACGCGGTGAAAGACCCAGGCAACTGGATCCTTCAAAAAAAAGTAAAGTATGCAGCCGTAATTCAAACTCCTGAAGATCCGGCTAAAGTCGAAATAAGAATTATGTATATTTGGCCGGAAGGAGCTGCAAGACCGAAACCTGCTATTAATCTGGCAAGATTAAGCAAGGGCAAAATGATTGGAGTCAGATATAACCAGGACAAAACCTGGGTCGGGGGCAGCGTTGCTTTTTTTAAAAGTGCCAGATAGGCAGTTTATTAGAAAAATGCTTTAACTACACCTTTCTTCTGCATTTGTTGGTATATCGTTGATACTTTGTTGGGATATTGTTGGGATATATCTCAACAAACCACGAACAGAATCTGAACTGAAAAGGATTCATTTAGCTGTTCATGTAGAAAAATTATCTACTGACAAAAAGCCATATCACAGAAACCTAAGCTTGCATCTTTCTCTTACTCGCTCAATCCGGCCAGAATAAACTCGGAGTTGAGTTTCGCGATATTGGTCATTGAAATTTCCTTCGGACATACCGATTCACACGCCTGTGTATTCGTACAACTGCCGAATCCCTCCTTATCCATTTGAGCGACCATATTTAATACGCGGGTTTTCCTTTCAGGTTTTCCCTGTGGAAGTAGTGCGAGATGGGAAACCTTCGCAGATACGAAGAGCATGGCTGAACTATTTTTACAGGCTGCGACGCAGGCCCCGCACCCTATACAGGCTGCAGCTGCAAATGAAGCATCAGCCAGGTTTTTATCTATTGGCAGTGAATTCGCATCCACTGCATTTCCTGTGTTCACGGAAATATATCCACCAGCCTGAATAATTCTGTCAAAAGCGGACCGGTCAACCGTCAAATCCTTAATTACAGGAAATGCATTTGCCCGCCATGGTTCTATCGTTACGGTCTCTCCATCTTTATATGCGCGCATATGCAACTGGCAGGTTGTATTTGCATGCCAGGGACCGTGCGGCCGTCCATTGATATACATGGAACAGGTTCCACAGATACCTTCACGACAGTCATGATCAAATACTATAGGATCCCCCCCTTCTTTAGTCAGTCTTTCATTCAAGACGTCCAGCATTTCGAGGAAAGACATTTCTGAAGAAATGTCTTCAATTTTATAAGTTTCAAAACGACCTTTTGATTCGGCATTTTTTTGACGCCAGATTTTCAGAGTCAGGTTCATTTTGTAATGTTCCATAATCGAATTTGAAGATTTGAAAAATTCGAAGATTTGAAAATTGTTCCAAATCTTCAATTTGACAATATTTGATTAAGCCTTGGACAAGTTATTTTTACTCGTAATAATTATTTTTGATAAAATCCTGATGATTTCCATAAGGTCATTTTGATATTTTAATTCAAACTTATAACCTTTACTTTTCTCACACAATTTGAGCCAATACAAAGTTTCGTAGGCTTCTTTGGCCGCTATTTTTATTTTATGCAAAAAATCAGCCTTACTTTCTCCATTTTGAGCTTCAACAACATTTGCTCCGATTGAAGTTGAAGATCTAAGTAATTGTTTCGCATTCACGTATTTATTTTCCTTGCTAAGTAGTTCACAATAGCTGATCATATCCAGTGAATAATTGATCGTTTTATCAACAATTAAATTTTCCTTTTGCGTAATCATTTGAGTTTTTTTGATGAAAAAAATCCAAAATAACTGATCAACTGCTTTCCCGCAATACTACTTCAGGGTATATCTACTAAAAAACTTCCTTGCAATTCAATACGTTTATTTCCAAATCTTCAAATTTCCAAATTACTACTTATAGCTGCGCTGCGATGGTTTGGCAACATCAAACGTCAAAGTCTCCTTATGTAATTCCCAGGAATGTTCCGATTTAAATTCCCAGGCAGACACATAACTAAAATGTTCATCATCCCGTTTTGCTTCTCCTTCCGGCGTTTGCATTTCTTCCCGAAAATGTCCACCACAACTTTCGTTTCTGTTCAGCGCATCGATACACATCAGCTCTCCCAGTTCAATAAAATCAGCTACCCGGTTTGCTTTGTCAAGTTCGGGATTCATTTCGTAGATGTCGCCCGGGATTTT
>DATHPV010000260.1:0-4220 GCA_035483495.1 Puia sp. | reverse complement strand
GGGCATTTCTTCAGGATCAACAAATCCTTCTATAATAATATCTGCATCTGCCGGTACTTCTAGATCTGGTTGCGAAATACATCGTACAAGTTCTACCTTCTTTTTTCTCAGGAATCCTGCAAGCATGTATTCATCCACGTTATCGGGTAGAGGGGCTGTAGCCGCATAGGCGTATACCGGATCTCCACCCAATGCAACGGCCACGGGCATGCGCTTTTTTAATTTCTTATATGCTTCAAAATGTCGTGCACTCACTTTATGTTTATGCCAGTGCATACCTGTGAGGCGCTCGTTCAACAGTTGCATTCGATACATACCTACGTTTCGAATTCCCGTTTCAGGATCTTTGGTATGAATTACCGGCAGGGTTATGAAAGGACCACCATCTTTCGGCCAACAGGTAATGATGGGAAGTTTGTAGAGGTCGGGAGACTCCATAATAATTTCCTGACATGCTCCCTTTCCCCGAACGACTTTAGGCATCCAGGCTGCAAATTGAGTAAGCCTGGGAAGAATTTTTAGTTTGTCCAGAATAGATTCTTTAGGACCAGCTAACAATTTAAATAAAGTTTCGATTTCTTTACTGATATCGTCGAGGCGTGAAACTCCCAGTGCAATGCACATTCTTTTTTCGCTGCCGTATGCATTCATTAATACCGGAAAATCATACCCGGTGTTTTCGAACAGGAGTGCCCTATTTCGGGATGCCGTTTTGCTGATCCTGTCGGTGATTTCTGCGATTTCTAATTTGGGATCGACCCAGGTTTTGATGCGAATGAGTTCTCCTGCAGATTCCAGCGCGTTTAAAAATTCAACTAAGTTGTGAAATGCCATCTTTTTTATTAGATGGCAAAATTAACCAACTAAACTCATTGCACCTTAGGAGGACAATCAATTCGCCCCCTTCCATAATATCCATCACGTCTGGAGATCAGGGCGATACTTACACGAATACATGTATAATAATACCAGTCGTTATATTTTGGACCGCCTCTGGCGGTGCCGGACACGGGGTAATTAGGGTCACCTCCTTTTAATTCACCTGCTCTGTATGCCATTTCTACTGCCAGAGGACCTCTTTCGTTTTGTAATATGGTTTTATCTACATACACTGTACTTACATCGTCCAGGTAATCCGTAAAAGTTTTCCTGAGACCTATTTCATATGCAAGTACTACATTTTCACTTACCCTGAATTTAATGCCGCCTCCAAAAGGAATAGCGAATTGTGTAAGGCTGTACGGTTTTTGACCGGGATATTCGGGAAGACCCTCTCCTTCTGTACTCAGAGGTTTCAGAAAAACTTTTTGTCCCGTTGAATCGAATGCATAAGGATCAAAATGAAAAACAGCAATACCGCCAAAAACGTAAGGTGAAAATCTTTTTTCCGTCATATCTAAAAACGTATACTCACCAAGCAGATTCCATTCGATAATTGTGGTTTGAAAACTAAGGTTTCTGAAACCCAGATCTGCGCTATTGTATTGATCGGACGCACCCACTTTCATGTAATTGATATTACTGGTCGCGGAAAAATTCCTGGTAATATCGTATTGGGCACCTACCCCAAAAGCAAAAAAGGCCTGATCAAACGTATAACGTTTGGCCTGTAGATCACCTGAATAATTAGACATACCTCCAGAAAGGTTCACGTGCCAGCGTTGCGCTTCACACAGTTCCGAAAAAAGCAGCAGAAAACAAATTAGAAACTTCATGATTAAAAGATTTCTTAATGGCTAAGGAATCTTTCAAGGAAGATGGATAAAACGCGGTTCAATGGAATTGGAAAATAAACAGAATTATCGCACTAACGCAAGTATTGCGCCACATTTTAGGCGTTGATCATTAAAATAATACCATTTAAAATGAAAAGCAATACAAAAAGACCAGTTTATATAATAATTCGTATTTTTTCCACCTAGCAGCAAACGATTCCTGTTGATGAGATCCGTCTTTTCCTTGTTTTTTTCATGCCTGGTCTGTCTAACTGGGTTCTCTCAAAAAAAGAATGCCCGCTACCTCATACATATTCATCACACTATGGATCCTGTTTTAATTGATGGTGTCCTGGATGAGCAGTCCTGGAAACAAGCTGAAGTTGCCAGGAATTTTTTCATGATTCTTCCTATGGACACTTCATTCGCAAATGTCAAGACCGAAGTTAGAATGATGTATGATAATAAATTTATTTATCTCTCTGCTGTTTGCCATGACGGTATGAAAGGTCCTTATATGGTCGAATCCCTTCGAAGGGATTTTAGTTTCACCAAAAACGATAATTTTATTTTCTTCCTGGATACTTATGGCGACGAAACGAGCGGTTATACTTTTGGTACCAATGCAGCAGGCGCTCAATGGGACGGAACCATGTATCAGGGCGGACAAGTGGATCTTAGTTGGGATAATATCTGGTATTCAAAGGTTAAACAATACAGCGACAAATGGGTAATGGAAATCGCCATACCATTTAAAACGCTGCGATATAGAAAAGGGTTGCCTACCTGGGGCATCAATCTCAGCCGGAATGATTTAAAGACCACTGAAAAGTCAAGCTGGGCACCGGTTCCAAGGCAATTTCCTTCTGCCTCACTGGCATATACAGGTGTATTACTCTGGGATTCGGTTCCACCTGCACCGGGAACAAACGTTTCTCTCATTCCCTATGTTCTTACCCGTGCAATAAAAACCTACGGAGAAAATATTCCTGCGGCATACAAAACGATGGTGGGGGGAGATGCAAAAATCTCCATCACTTCATCGCTCAATCTGGATCTTACGGTTAATCCCGATTTTTCACAAATTGAGGTTGACAAACAAGTGGTGGATCTCAGCAGGTATGAATTATTTTATCCGGAAAAAAGACAGTTCTTCCTGGAGAACGGTGATCAGTTCAACAATTTCGGATATACGGATATACGCCCTTTTTTCTCAAGGAGGATTGGTCTGGGAGTTCCGATTGAATTCGGTGCGAGACTCAGTGGTAAACTGGATAAGAACTGGCGCATTGGTGCCATGGACATGCAGACGGGAACTGTCGATTCAATTGGATTGCCTCAGCAGAATTTCGCTGTACTGGCATTGCAAAGAAAGGTATTCTCCCGTTCGAATATTGGATTTTTATGGGTGAACAAACAATCCATGGATTATCAGCCAGGCAAAGATTCCACCTATCCGCAATACACCACCTATAACCGAACCTTTGGACTTGAATACAATCTTGCTTCGCCCGATAATTTTTGGACAGGAAAACAGCTGGTGATGAAATCATTCACACCGAACGTTAGTGGAAAGGATTGGGTAGTGGCCGGAAACCTGCAATATTCCAGCAAAAAGTGGCTTATCAACGGAGCTTATCAATATATAGGTTCGAACTATAAAGCAGAAGCCGGATATATTCCAAGAGTTGGTTATATACGTTTTGATCCTCAGGTGTCTTATTATTTTTTACCCTCTGGTGGTCCATTATTGAGTCATGGTCCGCAGTGGTTTTCCAATTTTTATTACAGCGAGAAATTTAAATCAACCGATAATGAAAATATCATAGACTGGTTGATCACATTCAGAAATAAAGCAACACTTACATTGGTAACGATGCAGGACTTTGTGAATCTTCAGGCGCCTTTCGATCCCACCAATACCGGAATTGATTCATTGAAAGCAGGATCGATTCACAAATGGTATACAGGTGGTGTTGATTTCTACTCCAAACCTCAAAGCATTTTCACTTACGATTTTTCCATTCGTTACGGAGGGTATTATGCAAGCGGAAATAAATTAACTATTGTCAATGATATAGGATTCAGACTGCAACCCTATGTAAGTATTACGCTGACGACATCGTATACACAACTAGTATTACCCCAGCCATGGGGAAATACAAAATTTTTACTCATCGGTCCGCGCATCGATATCACTTTTACCAATAACTTATATTTAACCGCGTATGTTCAATACAACCAGCAGATAAAGAATATGAATATCAATACCCGATTGCAATGGAGATACAAACCGGCTTCTGATTTTTTCCTGGTGTATACCGACAATTATTATACGACCCCTTTCGCCGTGCGCAACAGAGCCGTTGTATTGAAACTTAATTATTGGTGGAATCTTTGAGAAAGCCTAAAGCCTAAAGCTTAAAGCCAAAAATTAATTCAGAGTTTTTAAATTTATTCGGTTGAAGTTCGGAGATCCAAAAAGAAGTTTTAGGCTTTAAGCTT
>DATHPV010000259.1:0-3189 GCA_035483495.1 Puia sp. | reverse complement strand
AAGTAAACAATCTGGCATCTCATTTGTAAAATATATATAAATAAGCAAGTAGTCAATTTTCTCATAAGCAGTTAGTTTTGGTTACGGCCCCTGTTTCCACAGGGGCTTACTTTTTTACGTTAATCAAAGTGCCATGAAAATTGATTAGTTCGGGCGAAACCATGGAAATGTCAACCGGACAATTAAAAACCCCAGTATCGCGCCCACGACATCCGCAGCAATATCATAGATATCAAAATCCCGATTGGGTATAAAATATTTTTGCACGTATTCCATGGCAGTACCATAAAGACAGGCGATAATCAGTATCGTCAGCGATTTCCCTATTGGATAATTCTTATCAAATACTTTTGTTGCAAAATAAAATGACCACAAAAAAACAAAAGTTCCAAACAGAATGATATGCACGTATTTATCCAGGTTTGGTATGGCCAGGTGATTCTCGTTGGGAAGCATTTTCCCGGGGAGTGCCAGTAAAACAAATATTACGATACTCCAGAGAAGGGCGGGAGCCCTGTTTGAAAATAACCTGTAAAGTTGGTGACGCATAAATAAATGATATGAAGATAAAATCCTAGCTGGAGACTTTACCCATTACATACATTGCTTCAAGAGTAGGAGTCGTACTTCCGCCCCTTTTTTCAAGTGTTATGGCAAATGCTTCTGCTTTCTGAATCGTTTTAAGCTTAACAAAAGAAATCCCGGGATCCATATTTATGACTCCTGCATCTACAGGGTGACCATCAACAATCGCCCAAAGTTGATATTGCTTGTCTCCAAGAGGGGTGGGTAATTGATTTACTAAAAGATACACTTCCTTGGATTCTGTGTTCCAATAAACAGTTGCCAAACTTGAAGGCGCCGGACTTGTGCTTGTGCCCGGCATTTTTACAATTTCCATGATTGGATTTCTCATCAGATTAAGCGCCGTTTCATAATTTTCAAGTTTTGCATTCAGAATCTGATTATTGCTGGCTACTTGTGTCTCTGTTGCCACGAGTTCTTTATATTGAGCAATAGACTTTTTATATTCATTTAAGAGATAGAGATTGAGCAGAACGCTTCCTGCAAGTAATACCAGGGAAGCTGCTGCCACATATCTGGCAAAACCTTTACGAATAACCAGAGTTGGTTTGCTCAATTTAACATGGGCGGAATTTTCATCCCTTTCCATACCAATTTCAGAAAATATCCTGGACTTAAGAGCACGGGGTGGTTCCAGATTTTGTTGCATGAAAGCCCGTTCCAATTGTAATTCAAAAGCACTTCGGGCTGCACGAACTTCACTATGTGCATCGCACATTCGTTCAAATTCTATGGATTCTTCAGGATTGGCAAGCCCCATCACATAGCTTTCGACAATTCCACTTAATATGTACTCTTGAACGTTCACCTATTTTAAATATACTCTTAATTGCAATAATGCATTTCGAATCCGTGTCTTTACCGTTCCTAATGGGATATCCTCTATTTGCGCAATTTCTTCATGCGTATAACCTTTCATATAGGCGAGTTCTATTAAAACCCGTTGTTCAGGTTTAAGCTTTCCCAGGAATTTGGTGAGGCCAATGTTGTCAATATCGGGTTGGGTCACCTGGTCACTCCTATGTACGTTATCGTTAATCTCCTGGTTTTTCTGACTGTTTAAATAGCTTTTCGACCTGAGCATGTCAATTGAAGCATTTCGGCTAATATTCAACATCCAGGTGAATAATCTCCCTCTTGATGGATCGTAGGACTCCATTTTACGCCAGATATTGACAAAAACTTCCTGCAAAACATCATTCGCTATTTCCTGTGATTTTACGATCTGAAGAATAATGCTGAAGAGAGAACCACTATAATGATCGTACAGATATGAAAATGCCTGGTCCTCCCTTGCCTTTAAGGCAGTGATGAGCTCCTGTTCACTATATGTTCCCGATGATCCCAAAATTTTCGGTTAAAAAGTAACAGCTGCATTTATCCGACTAACGCCCCATAACCAGCTGCATCTAACAAGTTTGTTACCTGGGTGGGATCACTAACCGTCATTTTGATCATCCATCCCTTGCCATAAGGATCTGTATTAATCAGATCCGGGGATCCGGCCAGTTCGGGATTTAATTCTAAAACAGTTCCTGGTACGGGAAGGAAAAGATCTGAAACAGTTTTAACGGCTTCAACAGTTCCAAACACATCACCGGCTTTCAGGGTTTTCCCAATTGTTTCCACTTCTACATACACAATGTCTCCCAATTCGCGCTGGGCATAGTCTGTTATGCCTACAATAAATGTGTTACCTTCTTCCTGCCTTACCCATTCATGTTCTTTCGTATACCGAAGGTTTGTTGGAAAACTCATTTGAAATATTTTTTATTGAAATGATTGTGGCAGTTGCAAATATAGAAGGATTTGAATATTTTCTTTACTGTTTTACTATTCCGATAGATCCTGGTTTTCAAAATAGAGTAATATATGATCTTTCATAAAATTTTCCTGTTCAATTATATTGAATACGGGTAAAACTTTCAATTGACGATAGTGCGGCCATCCCTCTTCGTCCACCATTTCCAGTTCATAGTAACCACTTACCGAAAGAAGACTACACACTGCGACATGCATAAGATCCTGTTTTTGTTCTTTCGTAAATTTTGAACGGAAATCCCCCACTTCCTGAATGCCGATGAGAAAAAGTATGGCTTCCATATCGGGTTTCTTTCCAAATCTGGTCATCAACTTTTCTTCGAGTGCCCACCATCTGCTTTGAATATCGTCTCTCACATTCATGGTACAAAGATAACCCCGTAAGGAATCTTTAACAGCATCAGTTAACTTTGCGCAAATTTTCCGACATGTTACAGTTAGCGTTGATCCGGCAGCAACCAGATTTTGTACGAGAACGACTTCTTGTAAAGAATTTCGATGCTTCTTCTGCAATAACCAGGATATTGGAACTGGATGCTGAAAGAAAGAAACTTCAGCTTGAAATGGAATCTGAACAAGCAGGTTTAAACGCTATTTCCAGGGAAATTGGTCAGCTTATGGCAAAGGGTGAAAAAGAAAAAGCAGAAGAAAAAAAACAGAGCGTTTTATCAATAAAGTCAAGATTAAATGTATTGCCAGATGCCGTTAAAGAAATAGACGAACAGCTGCAAAATATTCTCTTAACGCTTCCCAATCTTCCATCTAAGCTCGTCCCTCCCGGGA
>DATHPV010000258.1:0-3688 GCA_035483495.1 Puia sp. | reverse complement strand
GCCCGACCCATGCTGGCCACGCTGATTGTAACCGGTCGGCGCAGTGTATTCGCCCCGTGAAGCTTTAATGATGGCATCAGCACCAAGATCAAATCCACGATAATAATTCTGGTCTTTAAAATTGGGAACAATTTCATCCTCAACAATTTCCTTCGCAGTTATATCGGGAACAGAACCTTCCATTCCATAACCTGTAGCTATATAAACTTTATGGTCCTGAATAGCTGCCAGAATAACCATTCCGTTATTCGTTTTCTTATTCCCCACTTTCCAGTCACGAAGAATCTTTAAAGCAAAATCCTCTATGGCATAATCACCGGTAGTCTGAACTGTTATCACTGCAATTTGGATAGATGTGCTGTCGTCGTATGCTACCAGTTTATTTTCAAGTTCCTGTACCTGATCAGAAGTCATCACGTGGGCAAAATCATTCACTAATCTGGGTGGACTAGGGGGAGCAGGTATATTCTGCGCAGAAGCAAACAGACCAATGAAAATCAAAAGGGAGAATAATAATTTCTTCATGAAGCGGGAAGGCTTTTATCTGCCAAAAACAATATCGTCAGGTAGTTCGTTCACGTCTGTCTTTCGGTCATAAGGAAAATGATATTTCAGTGCAGCGCCAATATCCAGCACAATTTTCACAATCGCAGAGGCACATCCTTCCTGTTTAAAATGAGAAAGCATGTGTTCTACTTTCTGTTTCCAGAACTCGTCGCCTACTTTTTCGTGTATTGCCTGATCTCCAAAAACAGCGAGCTGTCGGTCTCTTGTCGCCACATATACCAGGACTGCATTATGCCCAACGGTTTCCTTCATTTTAAGAAACGCGAATACCTCCGCAGCCCGGTCCAGCGCATCCACGAAACGGCAATGGCTTTCAACATACACCCGAATCTCACCACTGGTTTGCTGTTCTGCTTCTTTTATGGCCGCAACAATCTGGTTTTTTTCCAGGGCAGAAAAAAATTCTTTCTTTGAAATAAATGGAATTTTCAA
The DNA here is from genome assembly GCA_035483495.1 of Puia sp. Taxonomy (GTDB): domain Bacteria; phylum Bacteroidota; class Bacteroidia; order Chitinophagales; family Chitinophagaceae; genus Puia. The sequence continues at coordinate 2,689 of DATHPV010000258.1, read as the reverse complement.
CACGTATGTTTTAGCGTTGTCAGAATTTCACATCCGGTGCTTTGTCGGCTCCGGGATCAGATTGGAACGGTGCTTTTGCATGGAATCCAAACATGTTACCAAATATATTATTCGGAAAACTTCTCACGGTTTGATTGTAGTCCTGAACGGAAGAGTTAAAATCATTCCTCGAGACCTTGATTCTGTTTTCCGTGCCCTCCAGCTGCGCCTGAAGGTCCCTGAAATTCTGGGTGGCTTTAAGATCAGGATATGCTTCTGCAACTGCCAGCAATTTGCCCAGCGCGCCGCTCAGACCAGCCTGCGCCTGCTGAAATTTTGCCAGATTCTCAGGCGTGAGATCATTGGCATTTATCTGAACCTGTGTTGCTTTAGCCCTGGCTTCAATCACATTTGTGAGCGTGGTCTGTTCAAAATTGGCTGCACCTTTAACGGTATTGACGAGATTTGGAATCAAATCGCTTCGACGTTGATAATCACTCTGCACGTTGGCCCACTTGTTCTTTACATTTTCGTCTTTTGCGACCAGGTTGTTGTAACCGCTGCAGGCGCATCCGCCAAAAAGCAGGATCACGATTACTATAATAATGAGCGAGAGATTACGCGTACTCATACGATAAGTTTTTTTAGGTTATAAAAGTAACAATTTCCAGAGTAAGAAGTTCGGTAAGTTCTTTTAATATCAGTGATTGATCGCGGCGATCCCCGGAAGCTCCTTGCCTTCGAAATACTCGAGCATGGCTCCGCCACCCGTAGAAACATAACTCACTCTCTCGGCCAAACCGAACATATTCACGGCGGCAACGGAATCTCCGCCACCTACCAGCGAAAAAGCACCATGTTGCGTCGCTTCGGCAACTGCCAGCGCAATAGCCTTGGTTCCATGACGGAAACTTTCCATTTCAAAAACCCCCATGGGACCGTTCCAGAGGATGGTTTTTGATCTTTTTATCACGTTGCAAAACTGTTCACCGGCATTCGGACCGATGTCCAGACCCATCCATCCTTCCGGAATATTATTACTGGGAGAAGTGGAGGTCTGCGCCTGTGCATCGAATTTATCAGCAATGATAGAGTCTGCAGGCAGATGTATACATACGCCTTTTGATTCGGCTTTTTTTAAGATATCCAGCGCAGTTGGAATGCGGTCGTCTTCGCACAGTGACTTTCCGATATTACCGCCCTCAGCTTTCATAAATGTATATGCCATACCACCACCAATAATAATATCAGTTGCTTTCTCAAGTAAATTTTCGAGGATAAGCATTTTATCGGAAACCTTTGCTCCTCCTATGATGGCTACGAAGGGTTTACCTGCCTGATGTAATACTTTTTCCGCGCTCTTCACTTCAGATTCCATCAACAGACCAAACATTTTTTTATCACCGGGAAAAAACTTTGCGATCACCGCCGTAGATGCGTGCGCCCGGTGCGCTGTTCCAAAGGCATCGTTAACATATACATCTCCCAACTGTGCAAGTTTTTTTGCAAATCCTTCATCACCTTTTTCTTCTTCTTTATAAAAACGGAGGTTTTCAAGAAGAAGCACTTCACCTGGCTTCAACATGTCCGCTGTAAGCTTCGCCTGATCTCCAATACAGTCGTTTGCAAATAAAACCGTCGTACCTCCGAGTAAATCGGATAAATGTTTTACCAGGTGTTTGAGTGAATACTTGTCGGTCGGCCCATCCTTTGGGCGGCCAAGATGAGACATGAGAATAACACTTCCTCCGTCCTTCAATATTTTTTGTATGGTGGGAATGGATGCCCGCATACGGTTGTCGTCCGTAATTTCGAGCTTGTCGTTCAGGGGCACGTTGAAGTCTACCCGAATCAATGCCTTTTTTCCTCTGAAATCAAATTGGGAGAAGTCTGACATACAAATAATTTTAAGGGAAGGAAATTAAGAACGACCCCGCATCGATCCCTATCAGATCTGACAGAAATATCTCATGCGGGGCCAGTAAATATTTATTTGCTGATCAGTGTGGCAAAATAATGAACTGTGCGTACCAGCTGACTTACATAACTCATCTCATTATCGTACCAGCTAACCGTTTTCACCAATTGTTTATCACCAACAGTAATCACTTTGGTCTGCGTAGCATCGTAGAGGGATCCAAAATGAATGCCAATCACGTCGGTGCTTACGATTTCTTCTTCTGTATAACCGAAGCTCTCATTCGCTGCCGATTTCATAGCCGCATTCACTTCTTCAACGGTTACTTTCTTTTTTAATATGGTAGTCAGCTCAGTGAGTGAACCGGTAATCACAGGAACACGTTGTGCACTTCCATCGAGTTTACCTTTCAGCTGGGGAAGTACGAGACCTATTGCTTTTGCAGCACCCGTACTGTTTGGAACAATATTCTGTGCAGCAGCTCTTGCGCGACGAAGATCTCCTTTCGGATGCGGTGCATCCTGTGTATTCTGATCGTTCGTATAGGCATGCACGGTAGTCATGAATCCCATTTCAATACCAAATACCTTATCGAGTGTATCCGCCATAGGAGCCAGGCAATTCGTAGTGCAGGAAGCGCAGCTTATTACTGTTTCCTTGCCATCCAGGATCTGATGATTTACATTGAAGACGATCGTCTTCAGATCACCTGTTGCAGGCGCTGAGATGACTACACGTTTTGCACCACCTTTCAGATGCATCTCTGCCTTATCCTTATCAGCAAAGAAACCA
>DATHPV010000257.1:0-3652 GCA_035483495.1 Puia sp. | reverse complement strand
CATCTACCAGCCAGTTCGCAGGAATCTTTTTGCCATTCTTAATAATATTGACAGACTTAATTTCATTTCCTTTGGTATACTCTAATACAGTAAAAGACCGGTTCGTATTGGATGCTGTGGACGCATGGCGCGAATCTGCCCTGAACACATTCTGGTCTACCTGAAGCCAGAGGAAAGTGATTTTATCCGGACTGTTATTTGTGTATGTGATATCCGTCGTTCCTTCTATACGTTGTTTTGCAGTATCCAGGCTGACATTGATTTTATAGTCTGCACGGTTTTGCCAGTACTTGGGACCCGGCATTCCTGATGCAGACCTGTATTCGTTTACACCGCCAGGATAAAACATCGGGAAGAAAACTTTATGCTGGTCGAACTTTGCAGTGTCGTGTGTTAGTTCCTGCGCCTTACCCGTTTTCAGAATTGTCAAAAGAATTAAAACCGCGAATGAGCGGCATACTGAAGAATTACTCATGTGAAGAATTTGGAGCCTTATAAAATAAATAGCGTGGGGAAATTCGGCTATAAATTCAAATAATATTGGAAGAATGTGATGTTCGGTGCTATTTTGACTTCAGGCGGATGGAAGCGTCAACAGAAACCGGCACCACTACCTTCATTCGATACTACTTTCAATTTACCACCATGTACTTTTATTATATCATAACTTAGGGATAAACCCAGAGGATTTCCTTCTTTGAGATTCGCAAATAAGTAGTATATTTTGGCATGTCACAATCCCGTCAGCTGGCTGCGATCATGTTTACTGATATTGTAGGCTACACAGCGCTCATGGGTGAGGATGAATCGAAAGCCTTTGAATTAATCCGCAGAAACCGCCAGTTACAGAAACCACTCATCGAACAATTCAAGGGCAAATGGATCAAAGAGTTGGGAGATGGTGTTCTGGCAATTTTTCAAACAGGTACGGATGCGGTAAAATGCGCCAACCAGATTCAACTTGCCTGTTTAAATTCCAAAGATCTCAACCTTCGGATTGGTATACATCTGGGAGAAATCATCTTTGAAGACAATGATGTTTTTGGCGATGGCGTTAACATAGCTTCAAGACTTCAGACACTTGCACCCATTGGTGGGATTTATATTTCTGAAGCAGTTTTCCGGAATATCGAGAATCAAAAGGAGATCGAAACTGAGTTTGTAAAACAGGAGATGCTTAAAAATGTAAAACACCCTGTAAATATCTACCAGCTCAAACTGATCAGTCCCATAAAAATTATGTCGGACAGTAACGGACATATAGAAAAATCCGTTACCCGTAAAAAGGATCTCCAACAATCCATCGCCGTTCTACCGTTCGTAAACATGAGCAACGACATCGAACAGGAATATTTCAGCGACGGCATTTCCGAAGAAATTATCAATTCACTTGTCCAACTTTCGCAATTGAGGATTGTTGGTCGTACTTCCTCCTTTTCATTCAAAGGGAAAAATGAAGACCTCAGACTGATCGGAGAGAAACTGGGAGTAACTAATATTCTGGAAGGCAGTGTACGAAAAGCTGGCAACAGAATTCGTATTACTGCCCAGCTCATAGAAGTGGAAAGCGGATTTCATCTCTGGTCACAGAAATTCGATAAGGAACTGGTAGATATTTTTGAAGTACAGGATGAAATATCCAAAGCCATTGTAGAACAGTTGCTGGCAGAATTGGATAAATCAAAAACGACGGCTCCTGTGAAGGTCAAGGCAAGAAACATGGAAGCATACAACCTGTTTCTGAAAGGTCGTTTTCATTGGAGCAAAAGAACTGCCGACGGATTAAAGAAAAGTATTGAATATTATGAAGAGGCCATTGAAGAAGACAGCGATTATGCTCCGGCCTATGCTGCCATGTCAGACAGCTATTCTTTATTATGTGCCTATCATATTGTAGCGCCTTCTGATTCTATCTTAAAGGCAAGAGCCATTGCAAATAAATCGGTATCTCTTGATCCCGCACTGGCAGCAGGCTATGAGGCAATCGGTCACGTGGAATTGTTGTACGACTGGAACTGGGAACATTCGCGGCAATCATATCGCCACGCATTGGAATTGAACCCGAACTATTCTACAGCCCTTCAGCGAAGTGCTCTTTTACTATCTCTGTTTGACAGGCATGAAGAAGCGCTCAGGCAGATTCTAAAAGCCGTTGACCACGATCCTCTTTCACTGATTATTAATACCGACGTTGCGTTAATTTATTTTATCGCAAAGGATTATCAGTCTGCGATCGACAAATGTTTAACCGTGCTTGATATAGACTCCGGTTTTGCGGTCGCGTTGTTTGTAGCAGGACTTTGTTACGAACAGTTAAAACAATATGATTTTGCACTCGATTATTTTAAAAAGGCAGATGCATCGTCGAACGGAAATACAATCGTAAGATCTTCCCTCATTCACGCCATGGGAAAATCCGGAATGAAAGAAGAGGCATTAAAACTCTTATCGGAATTAAAGAATAGCCACATTGAAACCTATTTATCAGACTATTCTCTTGCCTGCGCCTACCTTGGTATTGATGATTCCGAATCGGCCATGGAATGTCTGGAAAAAGCGGTAGAAGCCCATTCAGTGTGGCTGATTCATTTACACATGAAATCAGACCCGCGTCTTTCTCCGCTAACGGGAAATACAAAATTTCAGTCCCTGATGAAAAAAATGGGATTGTGATTAATCTTTACTCAGTCATTCTTTTTCATCATCCAGATTATATCTCTCTTTTAATTCCTGAATCAACCTTGTTGATTGACTAAGCAGCGAGTCGGCGAGAATGACGTTGGCATGCATAAATCTTGAACGGACCAACTCTATATATTCATTGAAAAGTACCTTGTCATAACTCAATAAAGGTGGATTGCTTTTGAAAAACGAATCTATTCTCTCCTGACTATACGACTTCCTGTTAGCCCGGTAAATATTATTAGCAACTTCATTATATCTAAATTCGAATATCATGGCCCTGCTTTTTCTTACTTCAGTATAAATATTAGTCATTTCATTTTCATTAGTTAATAATACCCTGCACAGCCGGTCATAATTTGACGCATCGTAAGCAATTTTCTTTTCAAAAAAACGCAATGAGCCGGAACTTTTCATTTGTTGAAGAGTAACGTCGTTTGGTTGGAAATATAAATGAGCTCCTCCATAAAGTCCATACCAATATAATTTACCAGTTGGAATATTTTTTATCTCAGTTGAACCTAATATCTGCATCAGCGTGTCCACATTGTTAGCGGAATAGTTGAAATATATTCTGTACGCGAGCAGTTCAGCAGAATCCTCCCTGAGGTCTTTGATCATAGATGCAGCGTAAACCTTTGCACGATCGTGTTCAGATATATGTTCTCTTATATTTTCCGCAAAAAAACCAAGCGTTACGGCCAGGAATATCATCAGAAATTCCAGAAAATATTCCTTCCATTTTTTCTTCTCGTGATGCAGGTCGGGGTGATGGTGTACGTCCATATTAATCGATAACTACAGCGAAAGTATTTTAAAAGACTTACCATTCACCGAAACTGGCAATAAATTATTTTGCACCTGAATAGTCTCCATCGTATTAAAAATATTTGTAACGGGGTTATTTGTCAGCAGATCAATGATCCTGTCCGGAAGCGATTGCTGATCTTTTGGAGTAAATTTTGCAATG
>DATHPV010000256.1:0-8659 GCA_035483495.1 Puia sp. | reverse complement strand
AGGCTGTAGAGTTATTCTCCCAACATAAATTTGATCTGATACTGATCGATTTGGAAATGCCTGAAATGGATGGCATCACAGCTCTTGGCGAAATTAAAAAAATGGATCCATCTGTAACGGCCATTGCCTTCACGGCGGCTGTCTACGACAACATACGGGCAGATTTGTTATCGAAAGGATTTATGGAATTTGTTCCAAAACCATTTCGCCCGGAAGACCTGCACAGTAAAATCTCCATGTTACTGTCTGCGAAAAGTAACCCGGTTTAGAATTCCCCCTGGTATCCCTTCAAAATCAGTTGTTTATCCCTTTAAGCGTATAACAAACGGTATGGTGAAAGGATATGTTAATAAAAAAATTTTAAGGTTCTATTAAACCCTGGGAGCTAATTAGCATCTCATTAAAAAAATAATCGTCATATGAAAGCAAATCTTATTCGCCGGATGGCCATCGCAATTTGCCTGCTGTCCTGCATATGCATTTATTCCTGTAAGAAAGATAATTCCGCATCGCAAGACACCACAACTGCAGACCTGAGTACGACTGCAGACGACCAGGCATTTGTTTCCAACGAATCGGATGTCATCAGTGATGATGCAAATACCGCACTGAACGGTCAGTCTGATTTTTCAGGATCTACAAGCAGTTCTGTTTCTTTAAATGGAAATACTGCTGTGAACGGTGTGGATGGAAACACCGGAGTAAATAGTCTTCTGAATGTTCATCAGTTAATTTGTGACGCCACAATTACTTATGATACATCGAACAACCAACGCGTTATTACAATTGTCTACGATGGTACTAATTGCTGGGGTAACAGAACACGTTCAGGAAAAGTGATTATTAGTCTGCCGCTGGGCCAGCACTGGAAAGATGCAGGTGCTACAGCAAACATAGTAATTGACGAACTTAAAATCACCCGCTTGCGTGACGGTAAAAGTATCGTTATCAACGGTAACAAAACATTTACAAATGTGAGTGGGGGACTTCTAAAAGACCTTGCGACATTGCAGACTATTACCCATAGTATTAAAGGAACAATGGCCATCGAGTTTGATAACGGCACCACCAGAGATTGGAACGTTTCTAAACAAAGAGTTTTTACTTACGACAACGGTATTGTTATAACAACTACCGGAACTTATTCTGATGGTACAAATAATGATATTGCAGAATGGGGACTCAACCGACTTGGTCAATCCTTCCAGAGTTTAATAAGCGCACCAAAAGTTTTCCGCCAGGATTGTGATTTCAGACTGGTAAGTGGCCAGAATACGGTGATCACAAACAAAGGAACTTCTGTGATTACTTACGGGCTGGATGAAAACGGAGATCCTACTGGTTGTCCCGGACTTGGTACATATTATTATAAGCTTGTGTGGACAGGTGCGAATGGTAAAACATATACAGTTATCCGCCCTTATTGATCCGTACTTTTTTTTCCTAAAAACCCCTTCAGAGCGCGGAGGGGTTTTTTTATGGGTTATGGGTTATGAGTTATGGATTATGAGTTATGGATTATTTCGAATGGCTTATGATGGATGGAACTACATTTGACATTAATACTAATTCATAACCCATAACCCATAACTCATAACCAATATACATACCTATAACCCAAATTCCCGATGGACAGTCTCACACATATTGCAATCGGCGCCTGTATCGGTGATCTTTTTCTTGGAAAGAAAATAGGGAAAAGAGCCATGTTGTATGGAGCTATTGCAGCCAGTTTACCAGACATCGATTTTATCGCTTCATTCTGGCTGAACACGACAGATGATTTATTGGCACATCGTGGGTTTACACATTCTATTTTGTTTGCCGTACTCGCAACTGTATTGTTGTCTTTCATTTTTCGAAAACCACATACCTCTTTAAACATACCTTTTAAAACCTGGCTGGCATTTCTCGGAACTGAAATTCTTATACATATTTTCCTGGATGCTTTCAATGCCTACGGGATCGGCTGGTTTGAACCTTTTGGCCATAGCAGAATATCATTTAATGTAATTTTTGTTGCTGATCCTTTTTTTTCATTCTGGCCGGGAGTAGCAGCCCTTATACTCATATTTCTTGGACGGAATAGTCAAAAGCGAAAACAAATTGCTATCCTTGGATTATCTTTTTGTTCTATTTACCTTTTTTATTGCGTGACCAATAAATTCAAAATAGATAACAGAGTAAGCTATTCATTGAATCGACAGGGCATCCACTTCAAAAATTATTTTTCAACTCCCACAGCCTTCAATAACTGGTTATGGTATATTGTTGTTGAAACGGATTCTGGCTTTGATATCGGCTATCGTTCAGTTTTTGACAGACAAGCCGAAATTGTTTTTCAGTATTATCCAGGCAATGACTCTTTGTTATTGCCCTGGATAAATGAAGCTGATCTGCAAAAACTAATCCGGTTTTCGCAGGGTTATTATACAGCGGAGAAGTCTGATCAGGGAGTTATATTTAATGATCTTCGTTTCGGACAAATTATGGGCTGGCAAAACAGCAACGCACATTTTGTTTTTCACTACTATCTTGATAATCCTGATGCGAATCATCTGGTTGTACAAAGAGGAAGGTTTTCAAATTGGGACAGAGAAAATATTCGATCTTTTATTCGCAGGATACGGGGAAGATAGTTCTGGAATATTATTTTTTCCGCCGATAAGTCAGATCATATGTAATAGAAATCGTCTTGCCTGTAGAATCCATCAAATCCTGGTATTGTCTTACTGAATCCTGACTTATAAAATAAAATATAAAGTTTCCTTTTACTTTGACACCATTTGCATTGGTGGTCTCGTAAATAAAATGCATTTTCCCATCTTTGAAAACACCGTTATAATAGCGCTGCCTGTCGATGGGACCACCTGCACCGATCCAGTCCTGTTCCCATTTGCCTGTAATCGTGTCATAGAAATTAAAACTCTTGCCTTCATAAGCCTGTGTGGAAGTATAATTTTCCAATAACGCACATCCGCCGGCAATGGATTCAATATGACTGAAACCAGACAGAGTTTGCGACCCGGTACGGTAACAGTTCCAGTCTCCAATCCAAAAATCAAAGTCATGATTTCTGGGTTCTTTACTACAGGGATATACCAATTCAAAAATATTTTTTCTCAAATCCCTGAACTTTGTTGATGCTCTCAGATTTTTAAATGCGGCGTTACTATCCAGGTCTTTCAAGCTATTGTATCCCGAGATGGTCGATTTTGTGAGGCAGTACGCTGCCGTATCCGTTTTGTTTATTATCGAATAAATCATCGCCATCCTGAACATAACAATACTTTTAACGGGACCGATCGGATTATTTGCAAGCGACATTTTGTAATCCCGAATTGCTTCCTGAGTAAAATTCAGATTTTGATTACAGAAGCCCAATTTATTCCAGATTATACTATTTGCTGAATCTTTTATCAGATGGTGTTGATATTCGATTTTCGCAAGGGCCCACTGCTTGTCTGCGTATAATGAATCTGCAACCTGTAGATTTTCGGTTGATTGTCCCCGCGCATCCCCGGTTATTGCCACTACAAACAATACCTGGATCATTGTAACAAAAATAAATCTCATAACTGATCAGTTGAAGATGAAATGTCATTTAAAATGAATTCCTTTTTTTTGAATCACCTGAAAATCCCCCCGGAAGCGGGATTCAGCCGTAAACATCTCTGTAAAATTCCCCCTTTATTTTTGAAAAATTAACACGGACAGTCTCAATTAATTTCATCGCAGAAAATATTTCGACAATAAAATTATTGATTAGCATGAAGAAATAATTGTTGAGCGAGTGTTTTTAACGCATTGCAAATATAGCCTCCGAAGCAGTACAGCAATTCGTCTGATGATGATGTCTTAACATATGGAGTTAAATTTTCCGGGGGAATTATTTGTAGCTCCATTAAGATTTAAATGTAAAAGACTACTTATGAGAAATTTACTATTCTTATTGCTGGCGTTCATTTCGATATCTGTTTTTGCACAAAATGAAACAGCATCCGGCAGGATTACGAACCCCAGAGGAGAGCCAGTCTCATTTGCCACTATAACTGTAAAGGGAACGAAAACGACCGTCGTCGCACAAGCCGATGGTAGTTTTAAAATACATGCCACGCCCGGTCAGATTCTGACTGTTTCGGCGACATCTTATAATACTGCGGAATTTCATTTGGATCAGATAACAGGTAACGAAATTATTCTGCAACCGGGTACTACTTCATTAAATGAAGTCGTAGTTGTTGCATTGGGTCAAAGTAAGAGCAAGGCAAGAGTTGGATATTCTACCGCTACATTTAATAGCGATGCGATAAATAAAGTATCTCCTGTAAGTATGATGGATGGATTGTCGGGTAAAGTCGCGGGCGCGGATATTTCCAATGTGAGTGGAACACCCGGTGGTTCTACCAAAGTAGTACTTCGGGGATTTGGTGTGATAGGCGGAGGCAACAATCAGCCATTATATGTGATTGATGGAATTCCTTTAAGTGATGCTTCAATTAATATTGGAGGGGCTGGTGGGAACGGTCCTGCTCTGACTGATTATGGAAATGGAATGACTGACATCAACCCAAATGACATTGAGTCAATAACCGTTTTGAAGGGGACTTCCGCTTCTTCATTGTATGGATCAGTTGCCAAGAACGGTGTGATCCTGATCACAACAAAAAAAGGCAAAGCAGGCAAACTTACGGTCGGCATTGCGAGTTCTTTCAACGCTTCTGTGGTTGGTAAACTACCTGACGAACAAACTGAATTTGGACAGGGATGGGCAGGTGTATCGGACCTTGGTCAAAACGGAAGCTGGGGACCAGCTTTGAACGGGAAGATGACAGCATGGGGCGCTATCGTGGATAATTCACAACTGGTAAAACCATTTGCATATCAAAAAAACAGCATCCGTGATTTTTATGAAACAGGAATTGAAGCAAATAATACAGTTTCCCTTTCCGGCGGCAATGAAAAAACGAATTTTTATTTCTCCTATGGGAACGTTTCAAGCAATGGAGTACTGCCGGGAGATTATGATAAACTACAGAGAAATAATTTTAATCTCCGCTTAAACACCACATTTAATAATCTCTCGCTGGGGGTATCCTTAAATTATATAAACAGGCATCTGACTACACCCGCGAAATTTTCTTTAGCGGGACTGGGTAATGATTTGTTTAATAATATTCTTCAGATCCCGATTGACATGCGAATAAAAGACTTTAGTCTTTACAACAATAAATTTTTCAACGTTGACAATTATTTTACGCCATTTGCTGAAAATCCATACTATGACCTGACACAAAATGGAAGTGAGTCAGGATCTGACCGCCTGTTCGGTAAGATTGATCTTACCTATAAATTCGATCCGGCATTATCTGCCGAATTCAGGATCGGAGGAGATTTTACCAACACAAGTACTGCTATCTGGAATGCAGTGAATGCGCCCTCTCTGGGTAGCTGGAATTCCGGCAACAATGTGGACGGATCAGCGAGAGCCCCTGATATCGGATCTTACCAACAGCAGGCTGACTATAATGGGTTGATTGATGCAGATTTTATTGTAAAATATACAAGAGACCTGAATTCTGATTTCAACCTGGATGCGCTCGTCGGAGCTAATTATTATCAGTCGAAAATTACGAACCAGACGGCAGCCATACAGGGACTGACTATTCCATTATTTTATAATCTATCCAACTCAAATAGTCCTCCCACAGCCGCAAACAGCTTGTTTGAAAAAAGACTGATAGGCATTTACGCACAGGCTACAGTAGGATATAGGGATCAATTGTATTTAACCGTGAACGCACGTAACGATTGGTCGAGCACATTGCCTCTCGACAATAATAGTTTTTTCTATCCTGGCGCAAATCTTTCCTGGATTGCTTCCCAGACTCTTGGTTTGAGAGATAGTAAACTTTCATTTTTGAAATTCAGACTGGCATTTGGCGAAACCGGTGCAGATGCATTACCATATCAGATTTATCCTACCATACAACAAGGCAATATTCCCGCAACCACCGGAATACCTTACGGAACAATTACATTTCCGATTGCAGGTGTGAATGGGTTCACCATTACACCGAATATCGGAAATCCGGGACTTAAGCCAATTATTACCAAAGAATTGGAATTAGGTGCAGAAGTAAAATTCTTTGATAACAGGATTGGCCTGGACGCTACTGTTTATAACAAGGAAACAGATGGACAGATATTCAATGTTCCGATTTCTCCGTCAAGCGGATATAGCGGCTTAATTGAAAATATCGGAGTTGTCCGTAACAAGGGAATTGAGCTTACTTTAAATGTAACGCCGGTCAAATCCAGAGATTTTAACTGGACCTTTAATTATACTTTTTCAAAGAATGAAAGTGATGTTGTTAGCCTGTCAAACGGTTTGAATAAAATTCAGATAGGAAGTGATGGATTGACCGGGGGAATGGAGTTTGATTTGTTTCCCGGCAAACCGGTTGGAATATTTGAAAGCCCCGCCCCGGTGTATTCTCCCGACGGGAAAATTGTGGTAGATCCCAATTCAGGATTCCCGATAGTTAATCCTGACAAATCAGATATTGGCACATCTCAAAGGGATTTCACCATGGGCCTCGTGAATACATTTACGTATAAAAACTGGGCATTAAATTTTTCTCTTGATTTCAGAAAAGGAGGTTATTTCTATAGCTCCACGGCTGATATAACCATGTTCTCTGGCAATGCGGCCATCACTACCTACAATGACCGGAAACCTTTTGTTATTCCAAATTCTGTAAATGCGATAACAGACGCAGGTGGCAAAACCGTCTACGTGGAAAATACAACAGTCATTCCGGAAAGCAGTTTTGACGCTTATTTCTATACAAATAATAATAAGCCACTGGCGTATCCGATGCGATTGATTGATAAGTCTTTTCTTAAACTGAGAGATATCGCAATTTCCTATACGTTACCTGCAAAATGGGCGAATCCCATACACGCAAGCAGCCTGATGTTGTCAGCATACGGAAGGAATTTCATCTTGTGGCTTCCAAAACAGAATGCCTACATAGATCCTGAAGTTTCAAATCTTGGTAATGATCTGCAAAGCGAATTTGGAGAATATTCTCCGACGGGACCAACTACAGTTCAGTATGGCTTGTCACTCAAAGCGAATTTCTAAAAGGATAACACTATTTAAAAATCTCAACCGGCTATCAATGAAATGGAAAAAAATAACGTGGGTGAGTTTAATCATAAGTTGCTTTTCGATATTATCCTGCAAGCAGCAACTGAATATTAACCAGGATCCCAATAATCCGTCAACGAGTCAGGCCACCGAACAATTATTATTCCCGGCTGCAACTATATCTGCTGCCTCTGCGATAGGGGGAGAGCTGGCAATCATCGGAATGTTATGGTCTGAATATACAACTCAGGATGTTTCTTCTTCCCAGTATAGAAATTTTGATTCGTATAATGTTGTGAGTACAGATTTAAATACAGATTACAATCAATTGTATACTGGAGCATTAAACGATCTGCAACTTATAATCGAAAAAGCGAAGGCTGCTCAGGATTGGAATTATAACCTGATGGCCACGGTTATGAAAGTTTATACTTATCAGGTGCTTGTAGATCTGTACGATCAGGTTCCATATACTGACGCTTTGCAGGGAGGAGCTGATCTCCAGCCGAAGTTTGATAATGGCGATAGTATTTATGAATCATTGTTGAGCACTCTTGATTCAGCATTGAATCAGGACTTTACTTTGTCAACAAACTCAACTCCGGGCAGTGAGGACTATTTATTCAATGGTGATATGACCCAGTGGAAAGCATTTGCCAATACGTTGAAATTAAAAATGTACCTCCGGATGGTAAATGCCAAACCGGCCGAAGCCGAAGCAGGAATAAATGCTTTATACAGCGCAAATGCTCAATTCTTAACGGTAGACGCCGCCATTACCCAATGGACCGCTGTACCCAACAAACAAAACCCGTTCTATGCACAGAATATTTTTGCGTTAAATACTTCTTCAAATCTAAAAGCCAGTGTAACTTTTATTACCTGGCTCACTAAAAATAACGATCCACGCATCGTGTCATATTTTGGAACATCCACACCTATTGGGGTTGACCAGGGGAATTATCAAAGCAATAATGCGGCTTACAAAACGGCTACCACTTTTGTTCAACATCCAACGGATCCTGTTCAGTTCATATCAGGTCCGGAATCCTATTTTATGCAGGCAGAAGCACGGGAAAGATATTTTGGAGGAGATCAGGCGCAGACTTTATATAACGCCGGAGTACAGGCTGCATTTGCTTTCTATGGATTTGATGCCACCAGCTATATTGCTCCCGGAGGTGCATATGCATATCCTACAGCAGGAACGCTGGATGAAAAAATCGACGCGATAATAACTCAGAAATGGGCATCCCTGCCAGGCTCACACGCGCTCGAAGGCTGGCTGGAAAGAAACAGAACAGGGTTCCCAAAAACGAGTCCGGTTTATTCAACTGATCCGGCATATATACCCGGACAGTTTGTTGTTTCTGCGTCGTCAGTTATTGGGAATGCATTTCCGAAAAGGATCGTGTTTCCTGATAATGAAAGGTCCAGAAACTCCAATACGCCGGCGCAGGTTCCAATCACAACACCGGTTTGGTGGGGGGAATGAAATCAAAT
>DATHPV010000255.1:0-2397 GCA_035483495.1 Puia sp. | reverse complement strand
CTCTTGGAAGCTGCGCGGCATCTGTTGCTTCGATTACATTGGTAAGGGATTTATTTCCGGTTAAAGACAACGCCAAGGTATTTGCACTTCTTATACTGGTATTGGGTGCATCGCCGATGATTGCTCCAACTGCCGGTGGATATATCATCAGTGCTTATGGGTGGCACGCGGTATTTATAGTATTGACTTTGATATGTGTGTCGCTTTTCATTTGCTGTATTTTCTGGTTACCTGCGGGTAATCCTCCGGATCATGAACGTTCATTAAAGCCTATTCCTATTACGAAAAGTTTTTTGGAAGTATTCGTTACGCCTCAGTTTTATACTTATTGTTTAACAGGAGGTTTGGTGTTTATGGGTTTATTTGCCTATGTGGCGGGATCGCCTGTTATATTCATGACTGTTTTTGGTGTGTCACAAAAAACCTATGGGTGGATCTTCGCGATTCTTTCTATTGGTTTCATCGGCTCCAGTCAGCTTAATAATCTTTTCCTGAAACGGTTTAACAGTCATCAGATAATTCGTTTTATTATGGTTTGTTATTTGGCGCTGGCGATATTGTTTTTTCTTTTTTTACAAATGGACTGGTTGAGTTTGCCCGTCACCATGATATTTCTTTTTGGATTTCTGGCATGCGTGGGCATTACTAACCCAAACACCGGGGCACTATCACTTGCGCCATTTGAAAAAAACGCGGGAACAGCATCGGCACTTCTGGGTGCTATTCAGATGGGCCTGGGTTCAGGCATTACCATTTTCATCAGTCTGTTCGAAAAGCCCTCACTGACTCCACTGGCGATCTCCCTTCTTATATCGTCTGTCCTTGCTTTTTTAATGCTGAAGCTGGGAAGCAGACAGATTAAATCAACTGTTCAGGAAACCGCAGCTATTGCGGTGGGGCATTGAAAAAACCTCAATCGCTATACTCTTCTGATAAATAATTTTGTATTTGAAAACTATTGATCGTAATATTGCGTTATATAGATCAATGGGATTAACAAAGTCAGAAATATTTTCAGATAAGCAGAACAGGCTGGCAACTATGATGAAGGCTTTGGCTCATCCGGCCCGCATTGCTATAATACAACATCTGGTTAAGAGTGATACATGTATATGTGGGGATTTAGTTGAAGAACTGGGACTTGCGCAACCAACTATTTCACAGCATTTAAGGGAGCTGAAAAATATTGGCCTGATTCAAGGAACGATTGAAGGCACCAGTGTTTGTTATTGTATCGATCCAAAAGTTTGGAAGCAATTCAAATTAGCTTTTGACTCTTTCTTTGTGAGTTATAATAGCAAAGAAAAATGCTGTTGACTTTTTTTATATATGTCAATCGTAATATTACGTTAAACAGAGACATTTATGCCGACATCAAAACATCGCGTTTTATTTGTTTGTATTCACAATTCAGCCAGAAGTCAGATGGCAGAGGCTTTTCTGGGGAAATATGGAAACGACGCATTTGAGGTGGAGAGCGCCGGATTAGAACCAGGAACGATGAATCCGAACGTTGTAACGGTGATGCAGGAAGTTGGGATTGATTTGAGTAAGAAGATAACACAAGGCGTTTTTGATCTGTACAAGAGGGGGGCTGCATACAACGTTGTAATAACGGTTTGCGATGGTGCCAGCGCAGAGAAATGTCCCGTCTTCGCAGGCGGAGGAAAACGGATAGCCTGGTCCTTTGAAGATCCCTCCTCTTTTAAAGGCAACAGGGAGGAAGTACTTCAGCACACCCGCGAAGTCCGGGATGAAATCGAACAAAAAGTTTTGAAATTTATAAAGGAAGCGAGTTCAGTCAATTATTGGAACTGATCGTTAAAATTATTTATTAACCGAAAAATAAAAATAAATGGAAACCCAGGAACAAATTAAAGAGATGGTTCGGAAAAAATATAATGAAATTGCCTCACAGGATAAGGACACAAACGCTTCTTCCTGTTGTGGTTCAGGGGGCTGCAGCACGGAAGTGTATAATATTATGACCGATGATTATTCCAATCTGCAGGGATACAATCCGGATGCAGATTTAGGTTTGGGCTGTGGCCTACCCACTCAATTCGCAAGAATAAAACAAGGAGATATGGTTATTGATTTGGGATCAGGTGCAGGAAATGATTGTTTTATTGCAAGAGTTGAAACCGGAGAGACCGGCAAAGTGATTGGTATTGATTTTACAGATGCCATGATTAACAAAGCGAGGGTAAATGCAGAGAAACTCGGATTTCAGAATGTAGAATTCAGGAAAGGCGATATTGAAGATATGCCGGTTGCTTCAGATATCGCAGATGTCATAGTAAGCAATTGTGTATTAAATCTTGTACCCAACAAGAACGGCGTATTCAAAGAAATCAACAGAGTTTTAAAACCCAATGGACATTTTAGTATTTCTGA
>DATHPV010000254.1:0-5767 GCA_035483495.1 Puia sp. | reverse complement strand
ATACCAGTAGATACTTTTGCTCGCGTTCCCGGAATTACATTGAAAACACCTCCAGGTTACGATTCTTCCTACCTGCACAATAAGGACACGTCAAATCTGGCTTCAACTAAACCGGATAAGGACAATGGAAGTAATAACTGGGCCGTCAGTGGTACTAAAACAAAAAGTGGTTCTCCAATACTTTGTAACGACCCGCACCTCGGACTCAACCTTCCCTCTCTATGGTACGAAATGCAGATTTCCTGCCCGTCTTTTAACGCATATGGAGCTACGTTCCCCGGCGCCCCCGGAGTAATAATAGGATTTAATGACAGCTGTGCATTTGGATTTACCAATGCCATGCGCGATGTCCGGGATTATTATGAAATCAGTTTTAAAGACGATAGCAGAAAAGAGTATTGGTACAATGGCCAATGGGTGCCAACCGATTTTCGGTTTGAACACATCATTCTGAAAGACACAACAGAGTTTATTGATACCGTTGCGTATACAGTATTCGGCCCGGTGATGTTCGATAAAAGTTTCACTGGTAATAAAAAAACGAATAATAAATATTATGCTGTAAGGTGGAAAGCCCATGATCCTAGTAATGAGCTGATGATTTTTAACGGTCTCGACCATGCGAAGAATTATGCAGATTATCAGCAGTCGCTTAAATGGCTGAACACGCCGGGACAAAATGTGATTTTTGCATGTAAAAACGGGGACATTGCTATCACAGCCCAGGGCGAATTTCCCGCCAAATGGAAAAGGCAGGGCGACTTCGTAATGCCCGGTACCGATAGCAGTTACCAATGGCAGGGAATGATCCCACAATCAGAAAACCCTTCCATGTACAATCCTGAGCGGGGTTTCGTGAGCAGCGCGAATCAATATCCCGTGAATCCACTCACTTATCCATACTATTTGGGAGGTGAATATCACAATTATCGCGCTCTTACAATTAACCATTACCTGAATCAGACGAATGAAATTGGCATCGAGGACATGATGAAATTACAATTGGATACCTACAATCCGTTTGGTGCCATGGCCAAGCCGGTTTTAATAAGGAATATAGATACAACCGATATGAGCCCTGCTGAATCTAAATATTTCGAGCTGTTAAAGGATTGGGATCTTCATTACGACGCCGACAGTAAGGGATGTTCAATATTTAACATCATTTGGGATAGCCTGAAAGCAGTAGTTTGGAATGATGAACTGGGAAGTGCAGGGATGCCGGATTTTTATCCGGCTAACAGCACCTTACTGGAAGGTATATTGAAGGATAGTGCATATGAATTCCTGGATGATATTAATACACCTGACAAAGAAACCCTGAAACATGACGTGAATCTCGCTTTCAAAAAAGCTGTACTGACCTGCAAAAAACTTGATATGGAAGGAAGGCTTACCTGGAGTAAAAAAAGAGATACACGTGTGGAACATCTTGCAAAAATAGATGCTTTCAGCAGGCACGATATCGACAACGGCGGCGGTGAATATGCTATTAACGCAGTAAAAAAAGATCATGGACCAAGCTGGCGAATGATCGTTCAACTTACTAAAAATACAGAAGCATACGGCATCTACCCAGGCGGGCAAAGTGGAAACCCAGGAAGCCAGTATTATGATAATTTTGTCGACAATTGGACTAATGGTAAGTACTATCCTTTATGGATGATGACAAAAGATGAAGAAACAGATAAACGCGTAAAAGCGATTGTGCGAGTCACCAAACTATAAAACCGGTATATGTTGAAATACATTTTATCAATACTTGTTACAGCGTTGCTGGCCTTCGTATCGGGACTTTATATGCCTTGGTGGGGAATCGCTATAGCTGCATTCCTGGTGAGCGCAGCTATTCCACAAAAACCAGCATTTTCCTTCCTATCGGGGTTTCTGGGCGTTTTTCTTTTATGGGAAGTCCTGGCATGGTGGATAGACAATAAAAACAACGGTATCCTTTCTCAGAAGGTCGCCAATTTGTTCGGAATGGGCAACTCCTCCGTTTTATTAATCGTAATTACTTCCATTCTGGGTGCCCTGGTCGCGGGATTTGCTGCATTGGCAGGTTCTTATCTCCGAAGGCTTATTTATCCGGTTCCCCCTCCCGAAACAGTTTAAGTTATTCGGCTTTCATCGAATTTTTTATTTTCCTTTCATGAGGACATTTATTTTATTTTTATCATTAGTCCTGTTTTTTAATGAAGCGATGGCTGTCAGAATCAGCGGCACAATCGCTGATGATAAAGGAAATATACTTCCGTTTGCATCCGTTTTTATTAAAGGAAGTTCACAGGGAACCACCAGCAACAATCGGGGGAAATATTTTCTGGACCTCCCGGCCGGCACCTATACGATCGTTTGTCAGTATGTAGGTTATGCCAGACAGGAAAAAACGGTGACATTATCTGCTGACGCTATCACACTCGATTTTCATTTATCGATTCAACAAACAAACCTGAATGAAGTAACAGTTAAAGCAGGAGCAGAAGACCCTGCTTATGAAATTATAAGGCATGCTATTAAGAAAAGAAAATCTTACGAAAACCCGCTCGATTCATTTACCTGCGAAGCGTATATCAAAACGCTGATACGAAGCCGCAGTCTTCCATCAAAAATTCTTGGTAAAACTTTTTCGGACGAAGACAGAAAGGATCTTGGTGTCGATTCTGAAGGTCGTGGTATCTTATACTTGTCGGAATCCCTTACAAAAATTGCTTTCAAAAAACCTGACAATATAAAGCTTGAAGTTATTTCCGGGAGAGAAAGCGGATCAAACGGATACGGATTTAATTTCCCGACTTTCATCAACTTTTATAATAACAACGTAAATATTTTTATTACCCAGTTGAGCCCCCGGGGATATGTATCCCCGATAGCTGACGGAGCCCTTAATTATTATAAGTATAAATTTCTCGGTTCCTTTATAGAAGATGGTAAGGAAGTCAACCAAATCAGGGTGATCCCGAAAAGAAGATTCGAACCACTTTTCTCCGGAACTATTAATATAACTGAAGGCGACTGGCGTATTCATAGTCTGGACCTCATGCTTACAAAAGACTACCAGCTTGAAATCGTGGATACACTTACGATCAAACAAATCCACGTACCGATAACCCCACTTGTATGGCGGACGCAAAACCAGGTCGTAAATTTTTCATTCAACAAGTTTGGCATCGATGTAAATGGAAATTTTCTCAATGTTTATAGTAATTATAATCTCGAGCCCCGATTTAGAAAAAAGTACTTTAACAACGTAGTGGTCAAATACGATACAGGAGTAACCAAGAAAAGCTTCCTGTACTGGGATTCTTTAAGGCCCGTACCGCTGGCTCCCGAAGAACTGGAAGACTTCCGGACAAAAGACAGCAGTTTTAACAGTCGAAATGACTCGGCAAATTTGCGTAGAACAGCTGATTCTCTCCGTAAAAAGCAGGGTCGTATAACGGTTATGAACATCCTTTTTAATGGCATCAAAAGATCAGACTATGATCCTGTTAAACCAACAAGCATAAACGTTCAACCCCTGTTGCCACTTATAGAATACAATACGGTGGAAGGTCTCGTAGTGAACGGAGAGTTCAGTTTTCTGAAAGAAAATAAAACTACTGGAAATAGTATCGAATTCATTCCTCATATCAGATATGGTTTCAGCAATACTCATTTAAATGCCTGGGCATCTGTTAATCTTTCCAAAAGAAAATTTGCAACAGACCTGAACGGTGAACAATTAAGCCGCTCTGCGTGGACTATAAGCGGCGGCAAAAGAGTTAGCCAGTTCAATCCTGATAACCCCATTGGGCCAGTGATGAACGAACTCTATACGCTCTTCTTCCGTGATAACTACATGAAAATTTATGAAAATTATTTTGGTAACCTTCAATATAGAAAACGTTTCGACAACGGATTCAGGATAACAGCCTCACTGTTGTATGAAGACCGGTTGCCGTTAAACAATACTTCAGATTTTTCTTTCTTTGGTAATAAAGACAAAGCGTTTACACCCAATTACCCGTATGAAATTATAAACCAAAATTTTACACAAAATCAGGCTTTCATTGGAGGTATTGACCTGGAATTCAAACCAGGACAACGTTATATAGAATTCCCTGACAATAAATTATCCATCGGATCGAAATATCCTACGCTGGCTCTTTCGTTTCGAATGGGCATACCCAATGTGTTTGGATCGGATGTGAATTATGAAAAATGGCAGTTTTCTCTTTGGGATAATGTGAATTTCAAATTAAAAGGAGTATTTAAATACCGTTTTGGAATTGGAGGATTTCTTAATGACAAATCTGTTTATGTAATGGACTATCAGCAGTTCAATGGAAATCAGACTTTTTACGCCAGTCCGTATTTAAACAGTTTTCAGCTCGCACCCTATTATCAAAACGCGACAACTGCCTCCCTGTATGGAGTAGGACATATCGAACATCATTTCAATGGCATGCTCACCAACAAAGTTCCTCTTCTCAGAAACCTTCAATGGAATCTGGTGGTCGGTTCAAATGCTTTTTATGTGAATCAGGATAATAACTATGTTGAAATATTTGCCGGCCTGGAAAATATTTTTAAACTTTTCCGGGTTGACGTGATAGGGTCTTATCTCAATGGCAAATCGGGACAGGTAGGCGTTCGGGTCGGATTTGACGGATTATTTGGAACGGCGATCGGTGATGCTTTGAAAAATCCCGGTGGAAGACCAAGAGGAAGATAGAAAACAAGTGTGAGAGTGTGGGAGTGTGAGAGTATAACGCAATTTTTCATTATTAATTTTCGACAGTTTTCAAAAGATTTTCGACCAGCAATTTAGTTTCGTCGACAGAATTGAAACTGTGCAATGTAATACGTAACCTCTCCTTATCTAATGGTACAGTTGGATATAAAATCGGTCTGACATCCAGGTTATTATTGAAAAGTGATTCGGATATTTTTTTCACCTTTTCATTGCCCGGCGCTATAAAACACTGTATGGGCGTGTCTGATTTATTAAAACAGGGATAGTCAAAAAGTGATATGAGATTTTTCAAAATTGCCCTTTCCTGATTCATATTTGGAAAAATTTTGTAAGAGGCCCCGATGGCAGCAACAGATGCAGGAGAAATGGCCGTACTGTAAATAAATGGTCTGCAAAAATTTATCAGGAATTGGCGAAGTGCATATGATCCCAGGATTGCCGCGCCATGACATCCAAGAGCTTTTCCAAAAGTGTGAATACGTGCAAAACAACGATTTGATAATCCGGAAGACTGCACACAACCTTCACCTTGTTCTCCTGCAAATCCGGTTGCGTGGGCTTCATCCACGATAAAATGTGCATCATACCGGTCGCATAAATCGGCCATTTCGGAAAGTGGAGCTCTGTCACCATCCATGGAAAAAACAGATTCTGTGACTACAAAGCAATTTCCTGAATCACTGACGGGACGGTTTTTTAACTTCAGCTCAAGCTCGTTCAGGTGATTGTGTGCAAAAGAGGAAGAATTCGCAAAAGACTGCCGGACTCCATCGCGAATCGATGCATGGCTGAGTTTGTCATATAAAATCAGATCGCCACGCTGGGCAATACAGGCCAATAGTCCAAAATTTGCGTCATATCCGGAATTGAAAATAAGTGCTGCAGGGGCCTTGTGAAAACCGGCGATTTCATGTTCCGTTTCCTCAATTTTCGCATAATTGCCCGCTAGCAATCTGGATCCTGTTGATCCATGTGCGTAGTGATGGTGCCCAAGATGTTTCTCAATCAGGCCGTTTTTTACGATTCCAAGAT
>DATHPV010000253.1:0-6624 GCA_035483495.1 Puia sp. | reverse complement strand
ATACGTCCGGCAGTATCTACCAGCATATTCTTTCCGGTAAAAAATGGATGTGAAGTATTTGAAATTTCAAGTTTGATAAGAGGATATTCATTCCCGTCTTCCCATTTAATGGTCTCACGTGAATTGGCCGCTGAACGGGTAAGAAAGCTGGTTCCATTGCTCATATCCCGGAATACAACCAATCTATAATTTTCGGGATGAATTTTCTGTTTCATAATTATTAATTTAGCCGTGCACATGATTAAAGGTTTCCCGGCACGAAAGGGACGGCAAAATTAGGGGTTTACACCCTGAAATCCAAACTTTTATCATACAGATACCACACTCCCATACGCCCATATTCTCATGGTTTCCTAGCTCCTCATATTATCAAACTGTAGTGGTATACCTATAGCGGAATTTTTACAAAGTTGAATAACAGCTTGTAAATCATCCAGTTTTTTACCTGTTACGCGCACGAGGTCGTCCATAATTGCTGCCTGAACTTTCAGGCCTGAGTCTTTAATGAGTTTTACAACTTTCTTTGCGTCCTCCTGCTTTAGCCCATTCCTGACAGGCACTTCTTTCCTGGTCACTTTACCGCTTGGATAAGGGTCTTTCGACATGTCATAAGCCAGGGGGTCAATGCCCTGTTTAATAGAACGACTGATAAGTACGTCTGTTATCTGCTTAATCTTCATATCGCTGGCAGCTTCCAGATCGATTTTCATATCCTTTTTATTCAATTCGATGGAAACAGGTGAATCTTTGAAATCGAAACGATTCTGAATTTCTTTTTTTGTGACGTTTACTGCATTATCGAGCGTCTGAGCGTCAATTTTGCTTACAATATCGAAAGATGGCATAAAGAATATTTAAAGCTGTAAAAGTAAAAATAAAAAAGCCCCCAGCATACCGGTTGACTTGAATCGGGTGATTTATAATTACTCTAGTTATCTGCAAGGACAGTTTTAACGGGATCCCGATACTGTTTTTTAAGATAATAATACAGGAGACCGCCACCTACAACTAAAAGGGTTGAGATGATTTCAGCCTGGGTGGGATGGAATCCAAAAATTGAATAGCGCGTATTCACCCGTATTTTTTCAATAAAAAACCTCTCAATTCCATTAAGGACTAAATAAAAAGCAAAGAGGGTTCCCGGTACTTTAAACTTTTTTCGGACAGACCAAATCAATATAAATAAACTGAGGCAAATTATTGTTTCGTATAATGGCGTGGGAAATACCGGTACAGGCAGATAGGCGCAGTACGGTCCTGTGCAGCCTGCGATCCTTGCGCCTTCTCCAATAACATTGTGTGGGTATGCATAACCAAACAACCAATTTGGAAGGAAAGATGGTCCCTTTACTGTTAAGTGTGGTACATGAACAGATCCAAACTGTCCAGCAAAGAATTCAGCATTTTTGCCCAAAGCATATTGAAAATCAGCAGCGGTACCTGGAACTGATTTCATATTTGAACCAACTGTATAAGCGCTGTTTGGGATACCCCAATCACCGTCTCCTGAAACCTGGCATCCTATCCTGCCGGCGCCATACGCAAACATAAGGGCAGGGGCGGCGGCATCATTGAGATACCAGAAACCGATCTTATGTTTTCGGGCATAGTACCAAACGGCGAGTGCAGCAATTATCAGTCCTCCATAAAAAGTAAGTCCGCTAAAAGAAACCAAAGACTCGACCGGATTTCGAATGAATTCGTCCCATGTCTCAAGGCTGTTGAAGATTTTGGCCCCTAAAAATCCAAAAATCGCAGCATATATAACAATATCCCCTACCCGATCGTGCGGCCAGATACGCACTTTTCTTTCTTCAGGAACCGAAAGCTTTTGCTTGAATTTTTCATACCACTTAATACCTGCAAAAAATAATCCCAGTGCCAGGCCCGCCCATCCATTGCCTGCCGAGGAAAAAATGTAATCTGCAGGATTTTGTGTTAATTGGGAATTGGAGGTAAATAAACCAATGATCTTATATCCAAAAAGGAAAGCAATTATAAAATTGGTAAAAAGTTCACCGGGACTGGCTAGTTTGCCCACCATAATAGTTTCATCTTCCGCTACCAGGAGTCCCTGACTTTCCTTTCTTTTCAACTCACGGGTTAAAATAGTGGCGGCTCCGATAAAAGAAAGAGCGACAAAAAACCCAAAACTATTTACAAAATGCAGGAACTTTAAATCGAGGCCAAAAAGGTCTTTAACGGCGTAATATAAATTCGGATACATAGGAGGTGCAAGATAAGGTTAAAAACCTGAGAGAAGCTTCGTATCCTTGTTTGAAAATGGCAGACTATGGATAAAATTTCTGTTATTGGTGCGGGCACAATGGGGAGCGGGATTGCACATGTCTTCGCTCAACATGGATTTCACGTTCATTTAATAGACACGCAATCAAACCAATTAAAAAAATCACTGGAGAGCATTTCAAAAAATCTTGAAAGGCAGGTACAAAAGGGATCCCTTTCTGCGGAAGAAAAAATAAATTCTTACAATCGTATTAGTCTGTTTGATTCCATAAAACCGGGCGTTCATGAATCAGATCTTATCATTGAAGCGGCTACTGAAAATGAAGAAATTAAAATTCAGATTTTCCGTGAACTCGATAAATATGCAATGTCCACAGCTATTTTAGCTACCAATACTTCATCTATTTCGATTACAAAAATCGCCGCAGAAACCAAACGACCCTCTCAGGTTATCGGGATGCATTTTATGAATCCCGTTCCAATCATGAAACTTGTTGAAGTTATCAACGGATATGCTACCAATGCTTCGGTCACCAATAAAATAGTTGAATTGTCCATATTACTGGGTAAAACACCATGCGTGGTAAATGACTATCCGGGTTTCATTTCAAACCGCATTTTAATGCCCATGATCAATGAAGCAATTTTAAGTTTTCAGGAGGGAGTAGCTTCTGTTGAAACGATAGATTCCATTATGAAGTTAGGAATGGCTCATCCAATGGGACCATTACAACTCGCAGATTTTATAGGTCTTGATGTTTGTTTGGCTATTTTAACGGTGTTAAAAAATGGATTCGGCAATCCCAAATATTCACCAGCTACACTTTTAGTAAATATGGTTGCCGCAGGTAAACTGGGTATTAAATCCAAAGAAGGTTTTTACGATTACCGTGACGGCGGGAAGGAACTTGTAGTGAGTGCAAGACTAAGGAAAGTGTGAGAGTGTGAGAGTGTGGAAGTGTGATCGTTGTAAATCAAACTTTAAATCATTGGAAAAAATAGAAACAGAGCATTAATGAATCCAACAACCACACTTCCACACTCTCACACTCTCACACTTTCTTAAAATAGTTAACAGTATCAGATCCAAATATTTCCGACTTCACAAGTTTCGCATTTCTGAATTCCGGAGATGCAAGACCGTCTGGTATTTCCAGGTCACGATTAGTGATTATCCGGATTTCGTCCCAGCTATTTTCGTCTATAAAAGATTGCAATAGTTTGGCACCTCCTTCGATTAAAACACACAGTATTTTTATTGAATAAAGGGCATCCAGGATCGATTTTACGGCAGGCGTGGCGGAGTTCATTTTTTTAAATAATACCTTGCCCGCAGACAGATCACTGATATTATTCAGGACAACAGTCTGCTCTTTTCCATCAAATAATTTCAAATTATCAGGGAGTTTAAGTTCCCTGTCAACAACAATGCGAACGGGATTTTTACCAGTCCAAAGGCGGTTTGTAAGTTCCGGATTATCATCCAATGCAGTTTGATATCCAACCATAATACCTGCTTCCTCACTTCTCCACTTATGCACAAGTCTGTTTGAATATTGATTGGATATTTGTATTTTTTCTCCCGTCCTGCCGGAGATCTTTTGGTTTACGGACTGAGCCCATTTTAAAATAATATAGGGTCGTTTTTGAAGGTGATAGGTAAAAAAGCGGCGGTTTTCCTCCTTTGCTAATTCTTCCAAAACCGGAAACTCAACAGTTATACCATGAGCAATTAATTTTTCGATTCCTTTTCCATTTACTTCGTTAAAGGGATCGCGACATCCAATTACTACCCTGGAAATTTTTTCGCGTATAATAAGATCCGTGCAGGGCGGTGTTTTTCCGTGATGAACACAGGGTTCAAGAGAAACATATAACGTGGAATCAGGTATCAGTTTTTGGTCGTTTTCTTTAACGGACAACAGACAGTTTACTTCCGCGTGAGGGCCGCCAAAATATTCGTGATAACCTTCCCCGATAATTGTTCCATCATGTACGAGAACTGACCCGACCAAAGGGTTCGGTGACGTGCGTCCTGCACCTAATTCAGCAAGTTGAATGCATCTATACATGTAATCGGCAACCGCTGTATTTGTATTATTTTCAGGCCCAAAATTTGATTTCGTCGGCATAGACTGCAATTTAAATCATTGTAAGTTTGTGGGTCATGACAATCGAAACTGCCAATCGTACTCTCATATCATCTCTCTCGGGTCTCTATGATGAGCGCGAAGCGTCCGCCATCAGTTTTCTTGTAATGGAAAGACTGACGGGGATGTCGAAAAGCCTTCAGGTCCAAAATAAAACAAACGAGTTTACAATAAAACAGCGGAATTTATTTGAACATTACCTTTCTGATTTAGTAAACCAGAGGCCCGTTCAATATGTACTGGAAGAAGCCTGGTTTGGTTCTTATCCATTTTATGTGAACGAACATGTATTAATTCCCAGGCCTGAAACTGAAGAACTGGTGGATTGGTTACTGAAGGAAAGTTCGCACCGTATGCCGGGAACTGCTGTATTGGATATTGGAACCGGAAGTGGCTGTATCGCTATTTGCATCAAAAAAAAACGAAAAGATTTACAGGTTAGCGCATTGGATATTGAAGATTCCGCTTTACAAATCGCCATTAAAAACAGCAAGGCTCTTAATGCGCAGGTAGAATTTTTTTTAAGCGATATCAGAGATCCGGTTCAAAATAAGAACATGGTTCCTGTAGATTTGATCATTAGCAACCCGCCGTACATTCCACAGAGTCAAAAGCATTCGTTGGACAGGCATGTGAGGGATTATGAACCGGAGGTTGCGCTATTTGTTCCCGATGACGACCCTATTCTATTTTATAAGTTGATCGGAAAGATAGCTCTTCTCAAACTAAAACCCGAAGGTGCACTATTCTTAGAAATCCACCATGATTATGCGAAAAACATCCTGGAGTGGTATAATGCAATAGGATTTTCAATAGAAATGAGAAAAGATTTTGCAGGAAATAACAGAATGATAAAAGTGTATAAAAATTGAAAGGACGATTCAAGCATACAATCCATTATTTTTGCGAAGCCAAAAAAATAGATGAATCGTATTATTCGCAATTTTCTATTGTTTATTGCCATTTGTACCTTAAGCAAAGGCACTCATGCGCAGGATCCATTGTTAAGTGATTCCGCCTGGAATTTTCATTTTCAGTTTACAGGTATCATACAGTACAATGCTCCATTTCATTCTACCTACATCGGACAGAACAGCTTTTTACCCGAAGCCGCCCGTGCTTATTCAGTTACAACTACCGCATTTCTGGGAAGAAAATTGTGGTCAGGTGCCTCCGTGTATTTTAACCCTGAAATGGCTGGAGGACAGGGATTGAGCAGTACCCTGGGTATTGCCGGTTTTCCCAATGGAGAAACGTTTCGTATCGGAGCAGATCAAACAGTAGTATATGTTGCGAGAATATTTATCAGACAACAATTTAATCTGGATAAGAATAATTTCGATACGTTGGAAGACGGCACTAATCAGGTTAAAGAAAGGGTTTCGCAAAAACGTATAACCTTAAATTTTGGAAAATTTGGCGTTGCTGATTTTTTCGATCAGAATTCGGTGAGTCATGATCCGCGCAGTGATTTCATGAACTGGTCCCTGATGAACAACGGTGCCTACGACTACCCTGCCAACACACGTGGATATACTTATGGTCTGATCGCGGAATATTACACACCTGGTTGGGTGTTTAGAGCCGGTACTGCTCTTGAACCAACGTATGCAAATGGTCCGACACTCAATTTCGATTGGACTAAAACAAACAGCGAAACGGTCGAAATACAAAAGAATTATTCAATCCACAAACAACCCGGTGCCATCAGGCTTCTGTTTTACTTTAATACTTCCAAAGCGCCCGCTTATCAGACAGTTATTGATGAATACAAGAATGGTACTGACACATCCCTTGACGTCATTCACGGAACCGCTTATGGTGGAAAGAAATATGGGATAGGTATTAATGGCAACCAGGCCTTGAGCAGCCGGTTAAATGGTTTCTTCCGCTTTGGCTGGAATGATGGGAAAACGGCTTCCTGGGCATTTGCCGAGATTGATAACAGCGGTAGTTTAGGACTGAGGTATTATGGCATTGGAAAAAACAGATCCACCGACAACATTGGTTTTGCTATCGTAAGCAACGGTATTTCGGCTGATCACCGGGAATTCTTAAATATCGGAGGTTATGGTTTTATGATTGGTGACGGGAAACTTCCCAATTACACCAGGGAAAATATAGCGGAACTGTTTTATGAAGTGAAATTATTTACAAATCTTTTCGCAACTCTGGACTATCAATTTGTTTCTCATCCTGCTTATAATCAGGACCGGGGTCCTGTTTC
>DATHPV010000252.1:0-2961 GCA_035483495.1 Puia sp. | reverse complement strand
TCTTTTAACACCCCAATCAACCGGTGGGTATCACGGGAATGAAGACCTATCGAAGGTTCATCCAATATATACAACGAATTTGTGAGATTACTTCCCAACGATCGGGTTAATTGGATACGCTGACTCTCGCCTCCGCTAAGTGTATTTGCAAGCCTGTTAAGAGTCAGATAGCCAAGACCTACGTCCAGCAAGGTTTTCAGACGATTATTAATTTCTATCAGAATACGTTTGGCTATTTGCTGCTGAAATACAGAGAATGTCAATGCACTAAACCATTCATTCAGTTTGCCCACCGGCATTTCACAGAGTTCACCGATATGTTTACCTCCTACTTTCACATATAATGCTTCGGGCCGTAAACGATATCCTTTACATTCAGGACAGATTGTACGTCCGCGATAGCGTGACAATAAAACGCGGTACTGTACTTTGTATAAATTTTTTTCTACTTCTTTAAAAAAATCATCTATGCCACTTACTTCTTTGTTACCCTCCCAAAGCAACTGATACTGAGATTTACTGAGGTCGATTATTGGCTTATGAATAGGAAAATCATATTTTTTGGAAGTCCTTATAAATTGATCTTTCCAGGCACTTAATTTTTCTCCTTTCCAGGGCGCAACAGCGCCCTCAAACAGGCTCAATCTTTTGTCGGGGAGAACCAGATCTGCGTCAATACCTAAAACCTGACCAAAGCCCTCGCAAGTAGGGCATGCTCCGTAAGGGTTATTAAATGAAAAAAGATTGGGTACAGGTTCCTCGAAACGTATTCCATCCATTTCAAATTTGTTGGTAAACGGGATTTTTTTCTCTTCATTTACCTCTAGTAACATTTGTCCCTCCCCCTCATAAAAAGCCGTCCCAATTGAATCTGCGAGCCTGTGCTGATCGTCTTCATCAAAATCCTTTATGAGGATTCTGTCGATCAGCAGGAAGCTTTCATTTTTGGGAAGTCTTGGATCTGCTTTTTTATTTTTACCATTATTGGATGCATCAGCAAGCAAATCTTCAATCCTGACAACTTCCTTATTAACATAGAGCCGGCTAAATCCCTTCTGCAACAGGATATTTAATTCTTCAGTAGTATTGCGATTCGGATGTTGTTTAAATGGCACCAGTATAAGTACCTTGTCGCCGCTATTCAGGGACTGCATAGCTTTTATCACATCCTGAACATCGTGTTTCTTTACTTCTCTTCCCGAAACAGGTGAGTATGTAATACCTACCCTTGCAAAAAGTAAACGCAGGTAATCATAGAGTTCGGTCATACTGCCAACGGTTGACCTTGGCGTACGGGTTGTGACTTTCTGTTCGATGGCAATAGCGGGGCAGAGTCCTTTAATATAGTCTACGTCGGGCTTGTCCATTCTTGCCATGAACTGACGGGCATAGGCACTCAGACTCTCAGCATAACGGCGTTGACCCTCCGCAAATAATGTGTCGATCGTCAACGAAGATTTTCCTGATCCTGATACACCGGTAACTACAATAAATTTATTGCGTGGAAAGCTGACCGAAATATTCTTCAGATTATGCACCCTCGCCCCTTTTATTTGGATCGAATCCTGGGGTAAAAGGAGGGCAGGCTTGGAAGAAGTCTTTTTGACTTTCGTTGAAGTTGGCATAAATTGGAATGGCAAATATATTGGAACTGAAAGAATTAGAAGGCTGATTCCCGAACCGGGAATGACCCTTAAGAACTATTAGAACAAATTATTTTCCCAAAATGTTGTTTTTTCCAAAAATTGTATATCTTTAAATCCTGATTAACATTTAGTAACACAATAAAATAGTTTTATAGAGTAAGGACTTCTACACAGAAAAGCCAGGCGTTCAAAAATCCAACATATATATCCTATCACCTTTAAAAACCGTAGAAGTTTATGAATTCGCTACGTACGAAAACCGATCATGAATTAATCCATTCGTTTCGCGACGGCGATTTACAGGCTCTTGAAGCCTTAGTAATCCGCCACAAGGACAAATTGTACACTTCCATTCTCTTCCTCGTCAAAGACAAGTATCTGGCTGAGGACATTTTCCAGGATGTTCTGATTAAAATTATCGACACCATTCGCGGTGGGCGGTATACGGAAGAAGGTAAATTCCTTCCCTGGGCAATGCGCATTGCACACAACCTCTGCGTGGATCATTTCCGCAAGGTGAAAAGAACTCCGGCCATCAAGACCAGTGATGACAGGGACATTTTCGAAGTCATCAATTTTACTGAAGACGGTGCTGATGTCAAGATCATGAAAAGGCAAAGCCACGACCGTGTACGACGGATGCTGGACCTTCTTCCTGAAGATCAGCGCGAAGTTATTATCCTGAGGCATTATGCCGATCTGAGTTTCAAGGAGATAGCTTCCCTAACCAACTGCAGCATCAATACGGCTCTGGGCCGGATGCGCTATGGTTTGATCAATCTTCGCAAAATGATGGTTGAAAAAAGGATCGCCCTCTAACAAATTTTTACACCTTTAAAAAAAACAGGCTGCCCGAAAGCGAGGCAGCCTGTTTTTTTGCTTTAAGATCATCCTTAAACTCTTAACCCATCACTTTTTGCCCGATAGAGTTGGAGGATCAGGCAAGATATGCTGTCAAAATTCATTTAATTTCCGTTTATTCTCCGTTCATCTTCCGTTTATCCTCCGTTTATCCTACGTTTAATACAAGAAATTAACGGAGGATGAACGTAGAATATATGTAAAATGAACGGAGAATTTATGTTTACTTAATCAATAAGACTGCAAAGCCACTTTCGGCCATTGCGCAAATTCCAATTGTTTGGGTGTTATTTGTTCCTTGACGCTGCCAGTCCGCAGTCCAGCCATCCGGTAAAATCGGCGGCCTTGGGGGTATACCCCTTTGTATAGGTAAGAATCCTTTCATCAGGGCTGACGATGGCATATTGAGGTTGAGACACCGCGTTGAAGTTCTCTGACTGGAAAGTGGCCCATT
>DATHPV010000251.1:0-2866 GCA_035483495.1 Puia sp. | reverse complement strand
TATGTGTGGATAAAATCAAATGATTTTGCGAAATTGATCATCAAATTTGAAATAATCAGGCTGATTATATTAGATATTAAACATATATGTTAAACACATGATGGCAGCTTCAAAGTTTTACATTTTTGTGTTTATAACAATTCTTATTTGCTGAAATATTACATTTTACAACCCAATGATGACTTATAAAGAAGACAAACCATTTATTTCCATAATTACACTCAACTGGAATCAAACAGACATAACATGCGAGTTTCTAGAAAGCACACGGCATTTTCAATATAAAAATTATGAAATTCTGGTTTGCGATATGGGTTCAAAGATTGATCCAACCCCGCAGATAAATGGATTAAATTTTCCGAATACGCGGGTACTGAGATCTGAAACAAATCTGGGATTTACGGGTGGCAATAATTGGGGAATGCGCCAGGCCAAAGGTGATTTTGTTTTTATAGTAAACAACGATACAGAAGTGACCAGTAACCTTCTGGATGTATTACTTGAACCGTTTTATACTGATCCCCTCATAGGCGTAACTTGTCCTAAAATCCGTTTTTTTCATCATCCGAACATCATCCAGTATGCAGGGTTCAATTCTTTTAACCTCTTAACCGGAAGAACTACGGAGATCGGCAATAAAGAAGAAGATCACGGACAACATAACGTGAGTGGTTATACGAACGGCGCTCACGGTTGCGCGATGATGGTAAAAAAAGAAGTAATTACCAGGGTAGGAATGTTCCCTGAAAAATTTTTTATTTATTATGAAGAATGGGATTGGAGTGCGAGAATTCTTAAAGCGGGATACAAAATTTTTTACCAGGCCGAAGGACTGATTCTCCATAAAGAATCTATAACAATGGGTAAAGAAAGTGCTATCAAAGTTTATTATCATACCAGAAACCGCATATTATATATGAGAAGAAATACAAATGCGTTGCAGTTTGCTTTCTTTTCATTTTTTTTTATTTTTGCAACGACACCCAAAGCCATCATTAAATATTCCTCCAGCAGACAATTCGCACATTTGAAGGCTTTTTCCAAAGGAGTCATCTGGAATTTCACTAAATCCAAATATTCGCCGGTCTAAAAAGATAGCAACTTAAAACGAATCATATATGGCTACGACATCTTTAGTAACAGGCGGCGCTGGTTTCATCGGTTCCCATGTAGTCCGGCATTGCCTGGCAATGGGACATGATGTTATTGTTTTGGATGATCTTAGCGGCGGCTTTATTGATCATATACCCGACGGCGCATTGTTCGTACAGGGAAGTATTACGGATATTGATTTGGTTAAGTCATTATTCAATAAATACAGTTTTCAGTATGTATATCACCTTGCTGCTTATGCTGCAGAAGGGTTATCTCATTTTATCCGCAATTTCAATTATAATAACAATCTGATTGGAAGTATAAATCTTATCAATGAGTCAGTAAAGCATAAAGTAAAATGTTTCGTTTTCACATCGTCAATAGCCGTTTACGGAAAAGGACAATTGCCGATGACCGAAGAAATGACTCCTTTACCTGAAGATCCATATGGTATCGCGAAATATGCGGTAGAAATGGATCTCCATTCCGCATATCATATGTTTGGACTTAACTCTGTTATTTTCCGACCTCACAACGTATATGGGCAAAATCAAAACATTGGCGACAAATACCGTAATGTAATTGGGATTTTCATGAACCAAATTATGCAGGGTAAAAGTTTAACCATTTTTGGAGATGGCAGTCAGACGAGGGCTTTTAGTTATATTGATGATGTAGCCATCCCCATAGCTCAATGCGTTAATATTGAAAAATCATATAATAAAATCTTCAATATAGGTGCGGATAAACCTTATACGGTAAATGAACTGGCGATGGTTGTTGGTAACGAGTTTGGTATTAAGCCTGACATCACTTATTTGGCAGCACGCAACGAAGTTTTACACGCATATAGTGATCACAGCAAAGCTCATGAAATTTTTGGTAATCAAACCGGCATTAGTCTGGCAGAAGGCATCGCTCAAATGGCAAATTGGGCAAAAAAAGTCGGCGCCAGACACAGTAAAGAATTCGACAATATTGAAATAACAGAAAAACTGCCTGACGGTTGGAGTATCAAAAAAACTGCTTTGGCATAAATTCAAACTTCTGCTCAAAAACTTTATAAATAAAGCTTCATTCAGAAATGAGCAGTAAAATATCAATCGGTCCCATAATTGTTGATCAAAGGCAATATATTTAAACAACTCTCAATATGTCGGAAGTCTATGTCTATAAGCCAAGTTGGAAAAATATTGGCAAATACAGCGTTTATATCAGCTATTTTATAGAATATCTGAAATACGGAGATTTTAAATCTTTGGTAGCTTCACTTAAATACGTGATTTCCCATAAATTACCACAGGAAGATTATGAAACCAGTAGTGGCATGGGCAAATTCATAATAAGAAAAAATACGAATGATTTTCAATTCATAAACTATGCATATGAAAAATCAATTAAAACTTACCTGCAAAAAAATCTCGATTCTTTCGATGTATTCATAGACCTCGGAGCCTGCATAGGTGAGTATTGTATCTGGCTTGCCAAAGAAGGCAAATTTTGTATTGCTGTTGAACCGGTTAACTGGAAAGGTCTTAAAGCTAATGTTGCTTTAAATAAACTCGAAGACAAAATCAGGGTTTTCCCGGTTGGTGTAGGTGAAAAAAAAGAAAAAGTTTTTTTTAATATACTGGAAGGAGTTACCAGTTCAAGTTATATGGACAAAGGCAGTTCAAAAGAACCGAATGTCGAAATAGATACTGTAGATCATATTATGGAAATTGTAAACCTTTCTCCAGATGTTCGCATCATTATGAAGCTGGATATAGAG
>DATHPV010000250.1:0-8662 GCA_035483495.1 Puia sp. | reverse complement strand
GGATATTTTTTTTAAATTGAAATCATTTTTTAACCCTAATCATTTTCCATCATGTTGAAACCATTTTTTATCAGGCACAAAAAAGTGTTGAAGAGAATCGACCCGCGACAGGTAATGGCATTGTCTACAGAAAAAAATTATACCAAGGTAGTTTTTTCCGATAAATCGTATTATCTCATTAGATCCTCTCTGGCTAGCGCCATTAAAAAACTTCCTCCTGATATGTTTGTCAGAATAAATCGTTCGGAGGTTGCATCTATTTATTATATCGATGATATAGATAGATATAATTTATTCATTGGTGGTGCGAAAGGATATATTGGCAAGGGATTTTACAAAGGGTTTATCAGTAAGCTCACTATTATGGAATAGTAAGTTTTACAAATCTTGTTTTTCAAACCCAATTTCAAATTAACGCGAGTAGGTTTTATCTACATAAAATTGATAGCGATCGTCAGGCGAAGCAATACTACTTGGTTGTCCCAATCTCAGACTATCAGAATTAATGAACAAGAGCTTGGCAGAATTTAAAAAACTATTGTAACCGGTATCAGTTTGCAATCCATAGGCCAATATAGAGTCTGCGCCATAAGTCCAAGTGCCAGTAAGTGAACCGGGTATTGGTAGATCGCAAACACGATGTATATAATATTTAAAACTATCGGCAAATGTTATGGGTTCTGATCGCTCGCAACCTCTGGCAGGTAAATGATAGTAGTGAACCGTATTCGTACTGTCGATCGATATTGAGTCAGTATAAGCCAAAATCCACGACCCGGTCATAAGAAGTCTTTGCGTCTCAGGCATTGGCGGGTCAATGTATTTTGTGCACCTGCTGCTATTAAAGCAAATCAATACTATCATTATTGAAGCAAAAGAGCGACGCATTCCTGAAGATAATATTTTATAATCGAGCGTTATCACAGAACTGTCAGCCAGACTGAGTTTAAACATCATTGAGTATAAAATGCTAAGGGTTTACCCTTAGTGAGAAATCATTTTTGAGGCTGATTTACATATAAAAAGTAGATGCAATTGGTGAGGAGATTATGTTCCTCAGTGCTTAAAGACTAAAGTAGCTCTTTTGTCTTTTACCTGCATGGAAAGACTATTACTGAGGGTAATTGTTTGTTCCTTAAAAGAATCAGTTAATTCGATTTCCACACTTTTTAATTCACTTGCCGGAATATCTGCCAGGGTATAGGTGATACGAATATTATCATTGTAAAACGTATTGAGATTCTCAGATAAACCGAATCCGAGAAATGATTTCCTGAAATAACCCAATTCCTTTTTATTGGTGATGATCTCCACTGCAACAATCCTGTTGAAGGATTTGGTGTTTTTTGCTTTCGTTCTCTTTTCTAAATAGTCATGCCAGAGGATGGGCTTTTTCATTTCATCACCGGTAAATCCTGCTGACTTTAGTTCATCCGTCGTATTCTCCATAACCCATGCGGATCCGGATTTGGAGCTGTCTGCCGTATAAAGCGAAAGCGAATAAAACCAGGGAAGTTTAGCTCCATTGTCGACGATTGTATTCGTATCCCGTTTCACCGAATCTTTGTATTCGGCTTTCCATTGCGCTTCCAGATGATCAATATTCCCGGATGTGGTTGTCATAAAGCCAAATCCAAAATTGCCCACTGAAGAACCCGTTAAACCTGATGGATAGAATACTTCAAAATATGAATCCCGACCCATCAGATATTTCCCGTACCATGAACCTTCGGTGGTTGTTGTTTTTCTTTCCCTGACCAAACCGAATTTTTGAAAAATGACGGAATCAAATACACGTGCATAAGAATTGGAGTCCAGAACAAAAAATATATGATTTAAATAAACGGGTGAGTAGGTAGCCTGAGCTCTGCATGTTAAGGAAAAAGACAGAAACAGCACAAAAGAAAGCAGGGCAATCCATTGTCGCATACAGGAGCTTTTTCAAATTTACGGAGAAATCGGTCTTTCATGAATGCTTATCATGCTGCTGAATAGCCATTCCATTGCCGGATACACAGGTAAATTGCAATGTTTTAGTCCATCTAAATGAACTCCAACCGACCCTTCCCCAAAATGGTTTATATTCGGTTATAGCAAAATCTCCAACGGAACTTCCAGCATGTCTTCGCAAAACCGCCAGCTTGTTGCCATTCTTTTTACGGATATCGTGGGCTATACTGCCATGATGCAGCAGAATGAGCAGCACGCCACCGACGTAATGAAACAGTATACCCGCATCCTGGAGAAAACGGTTGCTGATCATCAGGGACAGATACTCAACGATTACGGTGACGGATCCCTCTGTTCATTTTCAAGCGTCACGCAGGCTATGCAGTGCGCCGTAGAAATGCAACATCAATTTCAAACAGATTTGCCCGTACCTCTTCGCATTGGTGTGCACGCCGGTGAGATTTTTTTTGAAGGAAAAAAAGTGATGGGCGACGGCGTGAATGTAGCCTCGCGCATCCAGTCTCTCGGCCAGGCAAACACGGTCCTTTTTTCCAGGGAGGTTTATGATAAAATAAAAAATCAACCCGAATTTAAAACAGTATCTCTCGGGTCGTTTCATTTTAAGAGCGTGGACGACCCCATGGAAGTATTCGCATTAGCGAACGCAGGACTTGTCGTTCCGAAGAAGGAAGAAATGAGCGGGAAGCTGAAAGAAATTGAAAATAAGTCCAACCGGATAAAATGGCTGGTGGCTTCTGCCATCATTGTTCTGCTTGCTGCAATCTTTTTTCTGAACAAAACATTCAGACGTTCATCCGGTTTCACAGGAACTGAAAAGACGGTCGCCGTATTGCCATTTGAAAATATTGGAACGGATAAAAGCGAAGATTATCTGTCTGACGGGATCACGCAGGATATTATCAATAATCTGTCAAAAATTACTTCGCTTCAAAAAGTGATCGGCTGGATTTCTGTAAGAGGTTTTAAAAAAACGACCAAGTCTATAACCGAGATAGCAGACCAGCTGGACGTAGCAGCCATTTTATCCGGCACCATCGACAAGCAGGGCGCCAGAACAAAAATAAGAGCGGAGCTCACGGAAGTGAGCACCAATAAAATATTGTGGGGCGACGAATTTGAATTCACAGGTGAGGATATCCTCTCCGTGCAATCCAAACTCGCCGTGCAGGTTGTAAATGCACTGAAAGCAAATCTAACATCCGAAGAAAAAATAGGCCTTACCAAAAATTACACCGCTAACCCCGAAGCATATAAATTATATCGCAAAGGACGTTTCTTCTGGGATCAGCGCACAAAGGACAGTTACGACAGTGCAGAATCTTATTATAAAAGAGCCATCGATCTGGATCCGGATTATGCACTGGCCTATGTGGGATTGGCGGACTGTTATACTTTTAATCAGAAGGGTTTACCTCAAACAACGGCCATACCCATTGCGAAAACCTATGCGCAAAAAGCCCTCTCGATCGACAGTACATTGACGGAAGCCATGACCACACTCGCTTTTATTCAGTCACATTATGATTACGATTACAGGGGAGCCATACCGGTTTTTAATAAAATCATTAAGGAAAATCCAAATTATGCATTGGCCCACCTGTATCTGGGAAATGTTTACATGGCGATAGGGGATTGGTCAGCCGGTTTATCCGAGGAAAAAAAAGCACTGGCCCTGGATCCGCTTTCTTCGGTTTTAAATATGGTATTGGGAAGAACATATTTCTTTGCCCGAAAATATGATTCTGCATTAACGCAGCTCGAAAAGGCCGTTGCGATGAGTCCGAAATTCATCAGCAATTATCTGGTGCTGGGTGAACTCTATTTGAAAACTGCATCCTGGCAGAAAGCAATAGACGCCTTTTCAAAACTGCCACCCGTGAATTTTGATCAGGGAACAAACGGTCTTATTTTGTTGAGCGCTGCTTATCAGATGGCCGGAGACTCGCTGAAGGCAAAAG
Source organism: Puia sp. (assembly GCA_035483495.1). Lineage (GTDB taxonomy): Bacteria > Bacteroidota > Bacteroidia > Chitinophagales > Chitinophagaceae > Puia. The sequence continues at coordinate 4,733 of DATHPV010000250.1, read as the reverse complement.
AATTACTGGCGAAAGTTTCAAAAGAAGATCAGCAAAACTGTCCTTATTTTATGGTGTATGCCTACATTAGTTTGAGAGACATCTCCCATGCACTGGATAACCTGGAATATTGTTATTCTATACATTCGTTGTCAATGCCAGCTCTAAAAACTGACCCCAATCTCGATCCGCTCAGAAAAGAACCCAGATTTATTGCATTATTAAAAAAGCTGAATCTGGATTGAGTTAAAATGTAAATGTATAACCGAGATAATAAACGATATTGGCAAAATGACCCGGTGTTATAAATGGTACTCCGGTAATAGCTTCCTGTCTTTCGTCGGGTACCGTTTCAATGGTCTGGCGCTGTATGGGCACTGTTACAAAACCATACAGGATCGCTTTTTTGAATTTATATTCCACACCCGGTTCTGCGGAAAAAATATGACCCACCCTGCGTAAACCATCATTGTCTCCGATTAAATCATGTGCAGGAGCGCCTTCAAAACGAAGTCCCGCGGTAAGAACCAGTTTGTCAAAAGTAAAATTAGCACCGGCTCTCAGCGTATAATTGTCGGGCACACTATTTACATTGTTCGTCGTCTGTGCATTTAATGAATCGACTGAGGGAGGAAGTGCTCCGGGAGGATATGCCAATACACCATTCGTATTTACCGGGCTGATCAGGTAAAATAAATTGGCATATATACTTACTGTGCGATTGAAAATATAAAAAGCGTTCAGGGCGGTTGTGATGCCGGTTCCCCCATCACCCAGTTGAATGGCCACATTTACCGGTACCAGCGATTTCATATCCGGATTTCCGCCGTAATACCAATAATCTACTGAATGATAATTGCCGGTTGGAAATTTAATTCCGAGACCGAGCTGAATATTACCTCTTCGGGGAACATTCGTATTGAACAACCATTTCAGGGCAGTGAAACGTATATCGCTTACACCGAATGAATGCTGCGGATGCACCATCCCGTCAGAATTGGTTCCAGTCGTTTTATTGGAAGCAATGGGCAGGTCGAAAGCCAGCGACCAGCCATTATTCAAATCTTTCGTCAGTTCAAAATTAATCGCATATTCATAGAGGCGGTTCCCGTCAAGACCTAATTTGTTTGTTCCCTGATAAACATCAAAGGCTGTAAAATACCTGTTATTGATGTCCAGGCTCCAGGTATCGGACGTTTGTTTGAAGCCCAGCGCCGCGAATTGTCCGAATCCCGCGAGATTCTTAACGGCAACGCAGCCTTGTCCGTTGGCGATTGTAAAGCAGCAGAATAAAATAACGGGTAGCAGAAGAAGTTTTCTCATAAATAAAAGCATTTTGGTTTATTAATTATTTATCAGAGCCTTCTCGTTAGACCAGCATTCTAAAGTTATCGTAATTCCGCGAAAATCGGGAACATATTCCAGGGGATAATTTTACTTTATCCCGTATTTGTATTTATACTTTTCAAATAACTGGGTTTGTTTATTATTCAGATCGATTTGCCGGCCCTTTATAAATGCCAGGTCTATTATACTGGTACGCATATCCAGGATATCCCCTTCACTGACCACGATATTGGCATCCTTGCCTTTTTCCAGGGAGCCGGTGGTTTGGTCGATGCCCAGAATTTTCGCGGCATTCAATGTGACCGACGAAAGCGCTTCTTCTTTGGTTAAACCGTGCGCAGCCATCACGCCGGCCTGAAACGGCAGATTTCGCGAATGCAGATAGTCCATCCCGCTTTCATAACAGATACTGAAAAGAATACCGGCTTTTTGTAAAACAGCGGCGGTTTTAAATGGCTGGTCTACATCGTCATCATCCGTATTGGGCAAACTGGCAGGCTTTGCCAGAATCACGGCCACATTATTTTGTTTGAGCAGATCGGTCATCAGATAACATTCGCTGGCATTCACCAGCACCAGTTTGAAATTAAATTCCTTCGCCATCTCAATGGCGATCAGAATTTCGTTTTGCAGATCGCAGTGAACAAAAAATATTTTCGACTGATCGAAAAGTCCTCTCACTGCTTCAAATTTTATATTGGTTTCAGCATGACTTGTCTCCTGAAAATAGGCTTTAGCTTCGCGGAAAAAAACACGCACCGATTCTATTTTATCAAGGTTCTGTTTTACCGGATCGGGATCACCGGGATGCTGGGACTGCAATGGCGGACCAATCAAACTGGGCATAAAGAAATGGATGCCGTTATCTTTTTTATAGGCTGCATCTTCCCAGTTCCACGCATCCAGCTGAACTACTGAAGAAGATCCGCTGAGGAGTCCGCCATTGGGAACAATATTCGCCAGCAGGATGCCATTGCTCCGCACCACATTGATCACTTTGCTGTCGGTGTTGTAAGCGACCAGCGAACGGATGCCCGGATTCATTTCACCCAGTTCGTAATAATCGTTGGAAGGCCTTGAAGTTTCGACTTCTGTCAGGCCCAGATTCGTAATAGGGGAGATGAGACCCGGATAAACTTGTTTGCCTTTCAGGTCGATTACTTTAACATCCGTGATCGCAGCCGTCGGCCGCACGTCCACAATTTTACCGCCACTGAATACGATCATTCCGTCTTCAATTACCTGGCCGTTACCAACATGAATCACGCCATGGATCAGGGCGATGGTTTCTGTCTGCGGAGGTGATGGGTGCATATTCTCCTGGGCACGGCTCATCGCCGGAAAAATCAGCAGGAGATAAATAAATATTTTTTTCATTTCGTTTTTTATGAATCAGTAGAACTGATCTTTTTTTTGTTATTGACTATCGTCTTCTTTCATACCAAAATCCCTTGCTGACGGCGCTGCCGGAATGGTTTTCTCCCCGTTCTTTTTAGCGGTGATCATTTTCTGAATCAGCCTTGCTCTTTCTTTCATAATGGATAAACGCAGAACACTATCCTGCGCCCGGTCGTAATAAACAATTCCGTCCACAAATGTTTTCTCGGCGATGGCATAGATGCTGAGTGGATTATCGGTCCACAATACCAGGTCCGCATCCTTGCCCACTTTGATACTGCCGGTTCTGCCATCCACGTGCAGCATTTTCGCAGGGTTGATCGTAACCATATCCAGCGCATTCGTCTCCGACATGCCCGCATATTTCACACTCTTTGCTGCTTCCTGATTTAGATGCCGGGCCATTTCTGCGTCGTCGGAATTGATGGCCACATTCAGTCCCACCTGTTGCATGATGTAGGGATTTTGTGGAATGGCATCGATCACTTCATTTTTGTAACCCCACCAGTCCGAAAAAGTGGACGCATTGGCTCCGTGTGCTTTCATTTTATCGGCCACTTTATAGCCCTCAAGGATATGCGTAAATGTGTTGATCGTGAAATGAAAAGTATCTGCTACGCGCATCAGCGCCGTAATTTCGCTTTGGACATAGGAATGACAGGTAATAAATCGTTTCTTGTTCAGGATCTCTACAAGTGCATCCAGTTCAAGATCCCTTCTTTTTCCCGCCGGTTTTTTTTCATAGTCACGTGCTCTGGTAAATGCATCGGTTAACAGTTCTGCCACGCCCATCCTCGTATCCGGAAAACGGTTGTTGCCGTTCAGCGATGAACGTTTTACGTTTTCTCCCAATGCAAATTTTATGAATGGATCCCAGCCGGCAAATTTCATTTCCTCTGCATCGTCGCCCCAGCGCAGTTTGATCAGCTGCGTCTGACCGCCGATTACATTACAGCTGCCGTGTAAAATATGTGAGCTCGTTACGCCACCTGCCAGCAGCCGGTATATGCTGATGTCTTCCGGATCAATCACGTCGGCAATTCTTACTTCGGAAGTAACAGACTGCGTACATTCATTGATGCCTCCGGTTGCTGCGATATGTGAATGTTCATCTATAATGCCGGGTGAAAGATACAGGCCCGAACCATCAATTATTTTTGCGCTGCCGCCGGAAATGTTTTTACCAATTTCCGCAATCTTTCCATTTTTTATCAGCAGATCCGTATTCGGCAGAATACCTTCTTTTTCACTCGTCCAGATCGTGGCATTTTTTATTAAAATATCTTCGGCTACAGGTTTTTTACGGAAACCATATCCGTCAAACGGATAAGAAATAAATCCCGCGATGCTGTCGGCAGTATTTGGTTTTTTCTTTGTCGTGTCGCCCTGTATGGCGGCATTTGTTTTTATCGCCGTCCACACCTGGGGCTGTCCCGTTACACTCATGCCCGTACCGCTCCAGATACTATCCATCATAAAGCCCGTGAGGCTGGCGTTTTTCAGACTGTCCTTCTTAAAATTAACCACCATCGAAACGAGTTTGTCGCTCACGGTCAGGTCCACTTTTGACGTGTCCTTATTGATGATTTCTGCGGTAGGTTTTGCAGCATCGCCTTTTACAACCAAAGTATTCGGCGAGCCGTTGATCGTTAAATGATAAGTACCCCGGAAATCGTTCCATCCATTCTCATTCACAATATTTCGCTTGCCCCGCACCCAGTTTTGAAAGAGGACAGATTTCTCATTGAAGACAGGCGCAGACAGAATAATAAAATTCGCCAGTTTACCGGTCTCGAGACTACCAACCTGATCATAAACACCAGCAAGCGTGGCCGGCGTTTTCGTGAGTGCGTCGAGTGCGCGTTGCTCGGAAAGTCCCTGTAGGATCGCCCTGCGCAGATTAACGTAAAATGTTTTGATGTCTTTTATTCCATAAGACGTAAGTGCAAAATTGATATTTGCTTTTTCAAAAACGCCTGGATTAATGGGCGCCATTTCCCAATGTTTCA
>DATHPV010000249.1:0-4598 GCA_035483495.1 Puia sp. | reverse complement strand
TGATTTATACGGTCGAGTTCTTTTTCAGGACGGGTTAGTTCATGTTTCCTGATGATATTGTTTTCATAGTCCTTAACCGAGCTAACACAAACCAGTCCCGTTTGTTTCCTTTTACCCATTGTTAACTCATATATATAATAGGCGGGCTGCTCTTCCTGAATCAGAATTTTGTTGTCCCTGTATATGAACAGATTATCAGCAGCTTTATGATATACTTTCTCACTATGCACGTCTGTTTCTTCGGACAGGTCAATCTCTGATTTTGTAATATGTAAAAAAGAATAGGGATTTTTTTCAGCCAGAACTCTGGCTTCAGCACTGCTAAGTACATCATATGGAAGAGAAGCAACCCGGGATGCCAGATCTTTTGCCGGCCTGAGCGCTCTGAAGGGAGAAATGATTGCCATTGTACTAAATTAAAGTTGATCGATAAGACTGCTAAGTGCTTTCACACTTTCAAGTGGAAGTGCATTGTATAAAGACACCCTGTAGCCACCTACGCTGCGGTGTCCCTTTACGCCCACCATGTTTTGCTCTTTACAGGCATCGAGGAATTTTTTCTCGAGCTGAGGATCACTAATTAGAAATACCACATTCATCCTGCTTCGGTCTTCTCTTGCAACCGTAGGGTTGAAGCCGTCTTTTGCATCCAGGGTCTTATAAAGAAGGTCGGCTTTTGCTTTGTTCACTTTTTCAATAGCAGCTACTCCGCCCTGTTGTTTTAACCATCGCAGCGTAAGTAAACAAACATAAATGGCAAAAACGGGTGGCGTATTAAGCATGGAACCTGCTTCGATATGCTGGCGATAGTCCATCATTCCCGGAAGCTTCCGGTTCACTTTTCCAAGAATATCTTTCCTGACAACGACCATATTCACTCCAGCAGCACCAATATTCTTTTGAGCACCCGCATAGATAAATGCAAAGCGGTTGAAATCCAACACATGACTCAAAATATCGCTGCTCATGTCAGCTACGAGCGGAACATTCGTTTCAGGTATCGTAAACATTTCAGTTCCCTCTATTGTATTATTTGTTGTGTAATGAAAATATACTGCATCAGAAGGAATCCTGAAATTTTTTGGGATATAGGTATAGTTTTTATCTTTTGATGAAGCAACTACTTCTACATTACCAAACACTCTTGCTTCTTTTATCGCTTTTGATCCCCAGACACCACAATCCAGGTATGCCGCAGTTTCACTTTCATTCAGCAGATTCATGGGAATCTGAAAAAACTGCGTTGTTGCGCCACCATGAAGAAATAAAACTTCATGATCAGAATCCAGTTTCATAAGTTCTTTTGCAAGAGAAACGGTTTCATTCAATACTGATTCAAACAATGGCGTGCGATGACCTATTTCAAGGATGGAAAGACCGGTATCCCTGAAATTCAAAATAGCTTTGGCCGCTTCTTCAAAAACTTCTTTTGGTAAAATGCTGGGACCTGCATTGAAATTGTGAATCATTGGTTCTGATTGGAAGCGCAATTTACTACTTTTCGTTGGCGGTTGGCCGGGCCAACTGCCAACGGCCAACGGCCAACAATCAATTGCAATCCCTCCCTATTACCTTCCCATTCTTCCAAGCAATGTTTAGCCGCTGAAATTCATTTTGATCAGAAACGGAAAGACTGTCTGAAGTCAGTTTATCGAGAGATGGCTGACCGGCATTTACCCAGGCCGTATACCAACAGGATGCAACAGCAAAAATAGACTGTCGCATACGTCGTTCAATGATGTGATTGAGACTATTTTCATATGCTGCAGCATAGGCGGTAGAATATTGTTTTATTATTTTTCCTTTCTTTTCTTCGAATGCATATTTCTGATCAGCACTGAAACGACTATTGATTTCTTTTTCACAGCTTAGCACCGTGTCAGCTGCTGCAGCGCTTTCCAAAATTCGGGACCATATGAAAGCAGAAAAATCTGAGATATACATTGCCTTGCCGATGAAGAAATCCCATTCAGTCTCGGCAAATAACTCGGGTACACGGGATTCCCAGAATGCATGAATTCCTACCTGATGTGTCAATTGTCCGTTATGATTGGAACATACATGTAACGGAACATGCGCGTCGGCGATATAGTGACCTAACTCTGCAGCGGTTTTTAATATGTCTTGTTTATCTTTTTCACGAAAAGCTTTTGTGAGGCGGCTCATCATAATCTGTGCCCACCAGGGTACAATACCATATTTCTGCAATGTATCTGATGAGAATTTTTGAATAGCCATATTGTAGTTGCGTGGGAGCGAAGGAAACGGATAAATTCCATAATGGTCAATGTCGAGAAAATGATGCGCCCCTTCACTGGCAATCATGTAACGTCTTTTATCCGGATCTACAGCATGTTCTGAAAGAAAACCAATATTGGGTTTAAACAGAATCATCATCTGTGGTGGTAACAGAAAAACTGCATGATAATTTATTTTTTCATGCATGTAAAATCCCCAGCAATAAGATCGGAGCGACAAAATACAAAGTGTAACGAAGCAGCAATATTTTTTCATAACTAAGGTTGCTGCTAATCTTGGTTGACGGTTGACGGTTGACGGTTGACGGTTGACGGTTGACGGTTGACGGATTTTTTTTCGGAAACAAATTAATGTGGTCGAGTCAAATGCCAAATACTATTTACAGGTTATTTTTCAGATAGACGGTCATCCGTCAACCGTCAACCGTCAACCGTCATCGGTCATCGATGATGAGTCATCGGTCATCCAAAATTCATTCATCAATATTCGTCACCCCGCCTGATATCGCGAATTTCATAGCGTCTGTAGATGTGATATCCGTAATAAAACGGATTCTTTCTTTTTTTACAAAATACAAATGACCGGCGAAAGCGTATGACTGCGGAACATATACCGAGATGTACTCCTGCAATCCAAACTCATTTAATTCATCATGGGTGATAAAGCCTATTCGCCATACGTCAGTCGACTCAATAGACACTAAAACAGCCCGGTCAAATTTTCGTTTATTACCTGCGAAGGCTTCAAAGAAATCCTTTACGGTAGTATAAATAATTTTTATCCCTGGAGTCTTTTCCAGGATTTTATCGAACAATTCCACCAGTTTACTTACGATAAAAGAGGAAGAAACATATCCAACTACAAGAACAATACCGATCACTAACACAAACCCAATTCCAGGGATGCGTCTCGGATTACCATTTTCATCGAGCGCAAGTCGGGGAAAATGATCGTGAATAAAATCTGGTAATATATTATCCACCCAGTTAAACAGTGAAAGAACCGCCCAAAATGTAATGGTAATGGGTGCCAGGATTATCAGACCCTGCAAAAAATACCTGAACAATTTGCGTAATATGATCTGAATTTTCATAATCAGTAGTTTGTTCTCAAAAATAATCAATCATTTAGCCGACTTCATCTTTAAAAACAGAATCATAATCTCCTGACTACCTGTTTTATCGGTTAAAAACATAAAAATATCAGTGGAAACTTTGGTTACGTAAATAGTTTCCGTAGTTTTGTGATCCTTTTTAGGATAAAAATGGAAAATAAAGACAGAATACTGGAGAAAGCGCACGACTTGTTCATGCGGTTTGGCATCAGATCGATCACCATGGATGAAATCGCCGCCCAGCTTGGCATGAGTAAAAAAACGATCTATCAGTTTTTCATCGACAAAGACTCCATGGTGGAGGCAGTAGTGAACGAGGAAATCAATAGAAATGAAGAAGGCTGTCGTGAGTTTAGCGTCGCTGCGGATAACGCGGTTCATGAAATCTTCCTGGCACTGGATTCTTTTCAGGAGATGCTGAAAGCTATGAACCCACAGTTGATGTACGACCTTGAGAAACATCATCCTGCAGCTTTCAAGCGGTTAAAACAGTATAAATATCAGTTTCTCTACACGGTCATCAAAGAGAATTTAGAGAAAGGTATTCTGGAAGATTTGTACAGAAGCGATCTGAATGTTGACCTCACTACGCGTCATCGGATCGAAACATCTTTTATGCCTTTCAATCAGGAAGCCTTCCCACAGAATAAATATCCGATGAATCAGACTTGTCAGGAGCTGGCTATTCTTTTTTTACACAGCGTTTGCAATGTGAAGGGGAAAAAACTGATCGAGAAATATTTGAACGAAAGACAAAAAACTAATTTACATGAGCAAAAGATTTCATAGGCAACTATTGGTAATGTTGCCGTTTATATCGGCCGCAATTTTCGCGTCAGGACAATCTGTTCACATGCTCACTGTTCAGGATGCATTGGATCTGGCGAAGAAAAATAATATCCAGGTCAAGACCGCACAGGCGAATTTGTCTGTACAGGAACAGACTAATAAACAGCTTACTGCTGATGCATTGCCTAACATTTCTGCTACCGGTACATCAACAAATTATTTTCAGATACCAGTGATTGTGTTGGCAGCAAATTCATTCGGACCAGGCTTTCCTCCAACTTCTCAGGCAGTTGCCTTAAATCAGAAATATAATTTGACCGGAGGCGTACTATTGACTCAGAAATTATTTGACGGTGCTGTATTTGTCGGATTGAAAGCAAGAAGCAGTGCATTGGATTATTACAAAAAGAATATTGACCTCACCATCGAAAGCTTG